>JBBIMN010000050.1:0-752 GCA_037444385.1 Acidobacteriota bacterium
GCATCCAGCGCGCAAAGGCAAGCGGCGCGCTGTATAACCATTCAAGCCTCTCGCCTCCACGCTCCGCTCCGCGCTCTCACCCCTCATCCGCCTTTTAGCTTGTGGTAAAATTTCGGCCTTGGAGGTTCGATCATGCGATTTCCAATGGTGATAGTGGGCGGGCAGTGGGGTGACGAGGGAAAGGGCAAGGTGGTGAACCTTCTCTCGGACGCGTCGGATCTGGTGGCGCGCTACCAGGGCGGGCACAACGCCGGCCATACGGTCACGCTTGGGCCGCGCAAGTACGCGCTGCACCTCGTCCCGTCTGGCATTCTCGCCGCGGGAAAGCCGTGCATCATCGGCAACGGCATCGTCGTTGACCCCGAAGCGCTGGTCAAAGAGATATCGTCCCTCAACGAATCGGGGATTGACTCAAGCGCGCTTCGGATATCGGACCGCGCCCACCTGCTCTTGCCGCACCACGCTCTCATTGACCAGCTTCGCGAGGGGCAAAAGGGCTCCACAAAGATAGGCACTACGGGGCGCGGCATCGGGCCGTGTTACGAAAGCAAATACACGAGAGAGGGGATAAGGGCGGTTTTTCTGACGGACAGGGAGCGGCTCGCGGTTGAAGTGCGGCGGCTCAGCGACGCGAAGAACCGTTACGTAAAGGCGGTCTTCGGCCACGAGGGAATCGAAACGGAGAGCGTCGTTCAGCGTTTCGCCGAGCTGGCGGACGTCCTGGCTCCCCTAGTGGCTGACACGTCAATTCT
>JBBIMN010000050.1:762-11107 GCA_037444385.1 Acidobacteriota bacterium
CCGCGCCATTGACGAGGGCAAGCGGGTTCTCCTTGAAGGGGCGCAGGGGACGATGCTCGACGTTGACCACGGCACCTATCCATTCGTCACCTCATCCAGCTCTTGCGCCGGCGGCGCCTGCACCGGCCTCGGCATCTCGCCGACCCGCCTGGGCAGCGTCGTGGGCGTCTTCAAGGCCTACTGCACACGCGTCGGGGGGGGGCCGTTCGCCACGGAGCTCGAAGATTCAACCGGGGACACGATCCGCGAGCGCGGCCACGAGTACGGGACGACTACCGGGCGGCCAAGGCGCTGCGGCTGGTTTGACGCGGTGGCCGCGCGCCACTCCGTGCGCGTGAACGCGCTCGACGGAATCGCGTTGACGCTGACGGACGTTCTGGACGTTTTTCCCGAAATCAAGGTCTGCACGGCCTACCGCCACGAGGGGAAAACGTACACCGACTTCCCCGCGGCCCCCTGGGTCTTTGAAAACGCCGAGCCGGCCTACGAATCGCTACCCGGGTGGCAAAGCGAAATCTACGGCTTGACGTCGTGGGAGGCGGTCCCGGAAAACGCCAGGGCATACGCCGGCTACCTCGAAAAGCTGCTTGGCGTTCCGGTCGTGATATTTTCCACCGGGCCCGACCGCGCCCACACGATCGTGCGCGACGCCTCATTGCGCGAAATCCTGGGGCTGTGAATAACTAAGGATGAATGATGAGGGACGAAGGATGAGTACGAGAAACAACGGAGCGCCTCGTACTCGGTCCTCGGCCCTCAGTCCCTAGTCCTGATAAGAGGCCGCGGCCGATGATGAAACCACGCTCGGTTAGACATTCCGGCCTCGCCGCCGCGGCTCTCTTCCTGACAGCCCTTTCAGTGCTTGGGGCGGAGCCCTCTTCCAAAGATCTCGACTCGCAAATTCGCCGGCTCGGAGAGCAGGTGGCGCAGATCGCGGGAAAACAGCAGAGCCTGTGGGACCGCCTTGACCTGTTGAAGCGCCGGGTGCGGCTGGCCGAAACGACGCTTGCCAGAGTAAGGCAGGAGCGCGAGGCGGCTTCCGCGGCCGTGCTGAAAGCGCGCAGCGGCCTGGAATCGCTGAAGGCGGAAGACCTCGCCACTAGGCGCTATCTCCTGGGACGGATGCGCCAGCGCTACGCGCTCGGCCTTTTGCAGGAGTACCGCGTATACTTCGCGGTTGGCGGCACTCAGGACATCCGCGAGGCCGGCTTATATCTTGCCGCCCTGGCCCAGCGCGACAGGGAGGCTCTCGCGAAGTACGCCGAATCAATCCCGCGCCAGGAGGCGGCGGGACGTACGCTTGCCGAAAGCGAGGCGAGGCTTCGAAAGGCGGAGGAGCAGACCGCCTCCGAGCGCCAGGCGCTTGTCGCTCAACAGGCCCAATTGGCCGGCGAGCTTCTCAAGCTGGGCCGCGAGCGGGAGACTTCGCGCAAAGCGCTCGACGAGACGCTCCATGCGGCCCGTTCCATGGACCGCTATCTTGCCGACCTTTCTTTCAAGACGCGCGTGGACATGTACGGCAAGGACATGGCCGAGGCTAAAGGCGGCCTGCCCATGCCGCTTCGCGGAAAGGTGGCGCTGGGTTACGGAGATTACGTCCACCCGCGCTTTCACACTCGCGTCCCACACCCCGGCCTCGATATTGACGGCCAGTTGGGGGCCCCGGTGCAGGCGGTTTTCGACGGCACGGTTGCGTTTTCGGGCTGGCTCTCCGGCTACGGATACACGGTGATCCTGAGCCACCCGGGCGGTTTTTTTACCGTATACAGCCACCTTGACGAAGTGCGCGCCAAGGCTGAAGACGTGATTACGCAAGGCTCCGTGGTCGGCACGGCCGGCGGTGATGCCAACAGGGGCACAACGGGGATATACTTCGAGCTTAGGGCCGGGGACAGGGCGATTGACCCGGCGCCATGGTTCGTGCCTTTCAAGCGCGGCCACGGCTCTGTAAAGGGTGGGAACGAATGAAACTGCGAAGAGTTCCAGCATTGATTCCGTTCGCTGCGGTCGTGTTCGCCGCCATTTCATTTCTTGGCCAGCAAACGCCGCCCGCGCCGTTGAGCACCGAAAACGGCTCCCTTTTCAATGACGTCTTTTCGATGATATTTAGAGAATACGTGGACCCAAAGCTGCCAGAGGACGTGGTGGCCGGCGCTCTTGCCGGAGCGGCCGAATCGGCCGGTCCCGAATCGGCTTACATTCCGCCGAAAGCGGTGGCGGCGTACCGCGCGATGTCGGCTCCCTCCGCGACGCTTCCCCTGTATGTCACGAAGGGGCAGGATTTCGCCAAGGTTCTTGCCGTCTTCCCTTCCTGCGATTCGGCGGTGAAAGTTGGCGATGGGCTCAGGTTCATCGCCGGCAAGAGCACGTTCGACATGACCTACCCGGAGGTGATGGAGGCGCTTCGCGGCCCCGCGGGAGAAGAGGCAAAGTGCGTTTTTATCAAAGCCGACACGTGGCAGAGCTACACGGCCGCCTTGAAGCGGCGCCCCTATCCAGAAGCGGGCGTAACGGAAGTTTCCGGCGGAGGCGCCGCGGTGCTCTTGCCCTCGCTTGAGGCCGGCGCGCCCCAGGATTTCGACTCCAAGATCGCTTCCATTAAAGGCCCCGTCGTCGTTGACCTTCGTGGCTGTGCTTCCGAGGACATGGCGTCGGCGTTTCAATGGGCCGGGCTTTTGGGCGGAGATTCAGAAGGGATATTTCTTATGGACCAGCAGGGCAAGCACTCGAATGCCGTGCGTGGACGGGGCCTTTTGAAGGGCCGTCCGTTCAGGGTTTTGGTTGACGGCACGACGGCGCGCGCGGGCGAAGTCCTCGCCGCCGCGCTGGTAAAGACGGGAGGCGTTCTGGTGGGCGAGCCGACCTTCGGGTGGGCGCCGGAATTCCGCGATTTTCCCCTTTCAAACGGAGGGCTGTTGCGCCTGCTTTGCGGCTACTACACCGAAGGTTCGGGAGAAGCGATCAGGCAAAAGCCGTTGAAGCCGTCAATCGAGGTGCATTCGCGGGGCGGGGAAGCTCCAGCGGCTTTCTATGCCCGCGTCCTTTCGGCCCAGGTCTCTTCCGCCGCGCCGCAACAGCGGGCTTCGGCCGCGCAAACCGCGAATGGCCGCTAAGCGCCGCCCCCCAAGCCGCCGCAAGAAACAAGGGGGCTTCCCTTTTTCCACCGTGGCAACGCTGGTGCTCGCGGTGGCGGTTCTCGCTCTCCTCGTACACCGGCTGAAGACGCCACCGCAAAAACCTTTTCTTGAGCGGTCCGGAATTGCCATTCATGAAAAAGCGCCTGCCGCGAAACGGCCGGCCAAACCATCTCGCCCCAAGCCGCAAGAGCAGGAGGAGACGGCGGCCGTGCCGCCGGCCAGGATAGAGCAAGAGCCGCCGCCGCTGGCCGGCGCCGTGGCGAGCATCGTGATAGACGACGTGGGATTCAGGCTGGACCTTGCCCAGGAAGCCTCCGCGAAACTGCCGACGTACGTTACCTTCGCGGTCATTCCGAACCTCTCCGCTTCAAAGGTGTCGGCGGAGATCCTTCACGCGTCGGGCCATCACGTGATTCTGCACGCCCCAATGGAGCCAGAGGATTCCGGAAAGTGGAAGCCGCAGCCGGGCGAGCTCTACGCCGGACTGGCCGAAAAAGAGGTGGACGCGATCCTCAGCCGCGACCTTCAAAGCGTGCCATTCGCCGAGGGCATCAACAACCACATGGGGTCGAGGGCCACCAAAGACCGGGCGTTAATGAGCGACGTCATGAGGGCGCTCAAGCGAAGAGGGCTCTATTTTCTGGACAGCCGCACGACGCCGGACACGGTGGCTTTCCAGGTGGCGAGGGCCGCCGGCCTGCCCTGCGCGCAGCGGGCCATCTTTCTTGACGACGTTGACTCGCCAAGTGCTATCATTGGGGAGGTGGACGCCCTCGCGGAAAGGGCCCGAAGGGACAAAGAGGCGGTTGCCATCGGGCACCTTCGCTTCAACACGATTCAGGTCCTTTCCGAAAGGCTTCCCTACTGGGCATCGCGGGGCATTCGCTTCGCGCCGCTTAAGGAGATAGTGCGGTGAATCAGGAACCGCATCCGGCCAGGATAGGAAAATACGCCGTCGAGAGGGTGCTTGGGCGCGGCGCCATGGGCGTCGTCTATCTCGCTAGAGACCCGATGATCCACAGGGCCGTGGCCATCAAGACGGTTTTTTTGCCGCAAGGGCTGGAGCCCCCCAAAATAAATGAGTTTCGCGAACGCTTCCTGCGCGAAGCGCGCGCCGCCGGCCAGATGAACCACCCATCCATCGTCACGATATACGAAGCCGACGACGGCTCTTCCGGCGGCCCCCCGTTTATCGCGATGGAGTATATCCAGGGCGAGACCTGGAGCGCGAAAATCAAACGGGGCGAAAGGGCGGCGCCGGAACAGCTTTTCCCCCTGGTTCGCGAGATCGCCTCCGGCTTGGCCTACGCCCACAGGGTCGGCGTGGTCCACAGGGACATCAAGCCGGCAAACATCATCAGCACACCCGACGGCCACGCGAAACTGACCGACTTTGGGATAGCCAGGGTGCCCGCCTCGGAACTGACGCAGGAGGGCCAGTTTCTTGGAACGCCGGCCTACATGGCGCCGGAGCAGATAACGGGCAAAGGGGTTGACGGGCGTAGCGACCTCTTTTCGCTGGGCACCGTCATCTTTGAAATGCTGACCGGAACCAAGCCGTTTCCCGGCGAGGACATAACGGTCGTCACGCACAAAATACTGATGGAGCCGCCGGAGCCTTTGCCGGAAAAATGCGCTGACATCCCCGTGGACATCGGCTGCATACTGAACAAGCTTTTTGCCAAAAAACCATCGGAGCGTTATCAGAACGCGGAGCAACTGGCCGAGGACGTGGACTCTTACCTGGGCGGAAGCCTGCCGCCCCACGCTGGCACGGAAGCGGCGGCAGAGACCACGGTTATCGCGGGAGCGCCGCCGCCGCAGCCATCCGTCGCAACCCCGCCCAAACCGGACTCCCCGCTCTCCACGCAAGGCGCCGCCACTGTTTCATCTAACGTTCCAAAGCAACCGCAGCCCCCGCCTGCTTCGCCTCCGGTTTCGTCGAAACGCGCGGGATGGCTTCTGCCGGCAGCCCTGGCGGCCGTGGGGCTTGTTGTCGTCCTCGGCGCGGCGGGAGGTTTTTTGTGGTGGTGGACGCACCGCGCCGTCACGCCTTCGGTTGTCCTCCCGTCACAGGAGTTCGCGTCCCAGAACAGCTCGCCACCCGCGGCCGAGGCCTCACAGCAGCCGCCCGCGGGCCAGGCGGAAAGCGAACCGCCCGCGGGTGAAGCCGCCATTTCCCCGGCCAAACCGTCCAAACCGAGGGCTCATACTACAAAGCCCTTATCATCGAAATCTCCGCCGCCACCTGCAATCTCTGGCGCTGCCTCCTCGCAGCAGCCGCCGCCTCCAGCGCCAGCCAAGCTCGCGACGCTGGACATGACGTTCACGGCCGGGGTGCTCAAGGGAGAGTACTGGCTGAAGGTTGACGGCCAAACGCTCGCGCACGAGAAAATCGAGCGGAAGTTCTCCCTGAAAAAAGGAACGTGGAGCCAGGCCGTCAAGGTGCCTGCCGGAAATCACCTGGTCAGCTTCGAGCTTGCAACCGACATTCAGGAAGTAAAGACGCGCCACGAGGAGAGGGCCGAATTCGCCTCAGGCGAGGCGCGAACGCTTCTGGTTAAACTTTCCAAGCTGAAAAAGGAGCTCGAATTTGAGTGGCACTAAGGACGGTGGAGTGTGGAGAGTGGAGAGGGGAGATAGGCGGACGCGGGGATGGGGAGATTGATGGCCTCGGAGCGGCAACGCTTTCATCCTTCATCACTCACCGCTCATCACCCATCCCTCATTCATCATCAAAAGCCAGTGGAGAGCGTGGTGGTAAAACTAAAAGCGGCCATGCTGGTTTTGCCGGTGGCGTTTTTGTCGCTTGCCTGCGCTCACAGGCCCCCCGCTCAGGCATCCGCGCGCGTGCCTTTGCCACCCTATACCGCCAACATTCAAATCCGCGCCACCGCTAAAGGCCGTGGTGCCGTCGTGCCGGCGGGCTGCGCGGTTGACCCGTCTCTGGGGGCCCGCGTGGAACTGCGCGACGGGTTGGGCGGAGCGCGGCTATTGGCCATTTTGAAACCTTCGTCGGCCCTTCTTTTCGCTCCGGACAGCGGCGAGAGCGCTGTCTGGAAAGAATCGGACTCGAACCTGCCGTGGTCCCCCCTGGACCTCTGGACGCTTCTTTCAGCCACGCCTCCACCGCACCGTGATTTCGCGAGGTACGATAGCGCGGGAAGGCTCGCCGCCTGTTCGTGGCAAGGCCCCAACGGCGGGCGCCGTGCGAGATTCCTCGCGGGTTCGGGCGCCTTCCCTTATTCAAAGGCCTTTGTGGACGGCCCGATGGGCGCCATCCTCTCAATAGAGTGGCGCTCCGTCACGTTGGGCGCCCTGCCCGAAGAATCCCTTGTGATGCCTGAATCGGCGATGGGCGCCGGGAGCGTGGCCGCGGCCCAGTTGCTGGAGAGACTGTTGCCATGAGCCCGCCACGCCTTTTTCGCGCCCACGCCAAAATCAATTTGGGACTTGAGGTCCTGGGACGCCGTTCCGACGGGTACCACGAAGTCCGCACGGTCCTGCAAACCATCGGGCTCTGCGACACCCTCGAGGTCACCCCGGCCCGCGAGAGCATAACGCTGGAATGTTCCGACCCGAAGCTCCCTTCCGGCGAAGAAAACATCGTCATGAAAGCGGCGCGGATGCTGCGGGATGCCAGCGGCGTTCACGCTGGCGCAAAAATCCGCCTGGCCAAGCGCATTCCAGTTCAAGCGGGCCTTGGAGGCGGAAGCTCCGATGGCGCCGTGGCGCTCCTCGCCCTCTCCCGCCTTTGGAATCTTCCGCTCGACAGGGAGCGGCTGCTGCCACTGGCCGAGCGCCTGGGCAGCGACGTTCCTTTCTTTTTCTACGGCGGCACGGCTTTCGCCGCCGGGCGCGGAGAGGAGGTCTACCCTCTGCCGGATGCCCCGGCTTGCCACGTCGTCGTGGCGTGGCCGCAATCGGGCATGGCCACGAATGAAGCCTACAGGCTCCTTGACGGGAAGTTGACAGCGTCCCGCGATGCCCATAGAATACAAACCATCGTAGGCGACGTGGTGGGCCGCAGGCTCGCCCAGAGAAGTTTTTTCAACCGTTTCGAGGAGGTGGCGGCCCACGGCGAAATGGCTTCCGAGGCGAAGCGGACCCGCGATGCCTTGTTGTCGGCCGGCGCGATGAGCGCGTTGATGGCCGGCTCTGGGTCGGCGTGGGCCGGTTTTTTTCCAGGCAGGGAAGAGGCCCAGGAGGGCGCGAAGAAAGTGGCGCGCGAGGGCCTCGGAGCAGCCGCCACGGCCACGTTAGATCGCAAGGCGTACTGGGAACAGACGTTAACCGGCTTTGGAAAGGAGTTGCTGCCATGAACATCACCGACGTACGCGTCTCGATGGTAGAGGACAAGACAAAAAAACTCAGGGCCTTCGTCTCGATTGTCATTGATGGGTGTTTCTTCATCTCGGACATCAAGATCATAGAAGGGGAAAAGGGGTTCTTCCTTTCGATGCCGAGCAAGCGGCGCCGCGACGGAACTTTCAAGGACGTCGCGCACCCGATAAACAGCGAAACGCGCAAGATGATGGAGGATGTCATTTTCGCCAAATACCGCGAAGACCAGGCCGCCAAAAGCGCCGCCGCCAGCAGCACGGCAGAGGAGCCGGCGGTGGTGGCCGCCGGACCGGAGGAGCCTCCGCCTCCGCCGCCGCAGGCGTAAAGCAGCCGATCAGCAAGTAACGGAGTGGCGGCGTAACGGAGTGAACGAATAGCGAAGCACCAAGAACACGGTTTACACCCGGTACATCGCCACTCCGACACTCCGTCACGTTCTCTACTTGCTCATCACGTTGATAGGAAGCAGGCTGATAGGTTTATGAGAGCGAAAGCATCGTGCTTGCTTTCTTATCAACTCATAAACTTATCCGCTCATCAACTTCCTTTGCGCAGAAAGGGCGTGCACAGGTATCGCGTTTTTTCCCTTATCAACTTATAAACTTATCTCCTCATCAACTTCCTTTCAGCAGCGCCAACGTGCAACGGGTGGTCCAGCTTGTGCCGAGTCGGCCGATGGAACATTAAGGGCCGCTTCCTGTCCTAGGTGTATGTTGGTGGTATCATTTAGGCCGTGGATGAGTTGCAAGAGGGTGCCGAAGCGGCGCGTTGATGGCGGGAGGCTCAAATGGACGGTCAGGAATCCCCCAAAAAGCAAACTGGCGTATTGGCTCTGGCGGCGCTGGCCGCCGTTCTCATCGTTATCTTCGCTATTACGGCGCGGCTTGGCCTGGCCCTTGCCCAAAGCAAAGGGCCACCGAAGATAGCCCCTCATCCCTCTTCCGGCGTCAAGCCCTCGGATACCGGATGGAAGCTCGTCGAGCAGTTGATCTCTGACCAGAAATTCCAGGAAGCGCTCGGTGAGACGGACAAGCTCCGGCTCGCAGCGCAGAAGGCCGTGAACGAGGAGGAGTGGACGCGGGCCCTTGTAAAGGAGGTTCAGCTCAAAATCGGCCTCCACGGTTACGAGACGGCGGTGCGCTTTTTGATGGAAGAGCCTTGGCCAAAAGGCGAGCGGCAAAAGGACGTGCTGAACCTCTTCTATGCCCACTCCCTCGTCACCTACTACAGGGCTTACTCTTGGGAAATCAACCAGCGCGAAAAGGTCGAGTCGAAAGGCGTTGACCTCAAGGCGTGGACGAAGGACGAAATTTTCGCCGAGGCGCAGCGCGCTTTCCTTAAAGTCTGGAAAGACAGGGAGGACTTGGGCCACGCATCCGTGGCGAGTTGGAAGGAGTACATCTACCCCAACGACTATCCGGCGGGAGTGCGCGACACGATGCGCGACGCCGTGGCTTACCTCTTCGTTGACCTTCTTGGCGACACCTCTTTCTGGACCCCGGCGCAGTCAAACGAAGTATACAGGCTCGGCCTCGCCGGTTTGCTCAAGGCATCGCCGGGCCTATGGCGCAACGATAAGGGGGGCGAAGATGTCTTGTCCGATCCAGCCTCCCACCCCCTTTCCAAGATATGCGCCATCCTTGAAGATCTCGAAGCCTGGCACGCGATGAGGAGCGACCGCGCCGCGGAGCTGGAGGCTTATCTGGCGCGGCTTCAGCGCCTTCACGAGAGCTTCACCCAGCAAGAGGACCGCAAGCTCGTTCGGGATGATCTCGCGCGCAGGCTGCCGGACTTCCGCTCGGTCTCCTGGTTCGCGATGGGCGAGGCGCGGCTCGCCGAATTCACTCAAGAGGAAGAGGCGCCCGACGCGCTGGTCAGGGCGCGCGCCATAGCCGTGGAGGGCCAGAAGGCTTACCCCGGTTCTCCGGGCGGCGCGAGGTGCCTGAGCATCTCGAAACAGATCGAAGCTCCATCCTACGAAATGGCCGCGATGCGCAGCGACGCGCCTTCAAAGCGCTCCATCCTCGTGACCCACCGCAACGCCGGCTCGCTCGCGTTCAGGGCCTACAGGGTGGACCTTGTGTCGCACATCGCCTCGGCGCGAGACTACAACCTGCTTCCCCAGTGGGACCAGGTGAGCCGCCTGCTGGATTTGGCCAGGCCCGATGCGCAGTGGCAGGTTTCTCTTCCACCCACTCCCGATTACCGCGACCACAAGAGTTACGTCACGCCGCCCGTACTCAAGCCGGGTTTCTACGTCGTCGCCGCCTCGGCGCGCGACGATTTCGCCAAAGACCACAACCGCATCCTGGCGGTTGACGTTCTCGTTGGCGATCTGGTCATATTGACGCGCCGCGACAACACCGGCGGCATCGAGGCGCAGGTTTACAGCGGTGCAACGGGGCGCCCGGCGGCGGGCGCGCAGGTGACTCTCTACGCATGGGACTGGCAGAGCGGCCACAAGCCCGCGGAAGCAAGAACCACCGGCGACGATGGGACCGTTGATTTCAAGCCAGCCGACAGAACCAACCACAGCTACTTTCTTTTGGCGCGCAAGGGAGACGACCTCGCGCTCGATTCAAGCTACACCGGCATTTACAAACCAGAAACGCCTTCGGAGCAAACGGCCTCGATGCTTTACACCGACCGCAGCGTCTACAGGCCGGGCCAGAAATTGTATTGGAAGGTTCTCTGCTACCACGGCCGCACCGATCTCGGCAGGTTTGAAGTTCTGCCAAATTCAGCCGTTACCGTGACTCTTTTCGACATCAACAGCCAGAAGGCCGCCGACGCCATGGTGACGACAAACGCATACGGCACCGCGAGCGGCGAGTTCGTCATTCCGCAGGGACGGCCCTTGGGGG
>JBBIMN010000051.1:0-6964 GCA_037444385.1 Acidobacteriota bacterium
GGGTGTACGTCGGCACGGACCTTCTCGGCCTGGGCTTGACCATCCTGATGCTGGCGTTTTCGCACCGCCCATAAAGCCATCGCCATGATTCGCGCCCAGATGGAGGAACCGGAGGCGGGAAAAATTTACAAGGGCACCGTGAAGCGCGTTGAAGCCTACGGAGCTTTCGTTGAGATTCTGCCGGGCCAGGACGGGCTGCTGCACGTATCGGAACTGGACTGGAAGCGCGTCGAAAACGTCGAGGACGTTTTGAAAGTCGGCGACGTGATGGAAGTAAAGCTGCTTGAATTCGAGCGGGGCGGAAAGCTCAGGCTTTCCCGAAAGGCGCTGCTGCCAAAGCCGGAAGGGTACGTGGAGCCGAAGAGGCGTGAAGACGATCCAGGCTCAAGCCGCCCGCACCGTCCCAGCGACCATGACCGAAGGGGAGGCCGCCCGTCCCGCAGGTAAAGTGAAGCGATGGGGGCTGAAGGACTTGCGCTCTGGCTTCCTTCAGTCCTCTCGCATTCCGAATCCCAAGCCCGCTACTGCATTTGATCAATGGGTGATTGAACAGGGAGGAGGAGATGAGCGGGAGGACAACCTGGCAAACCAGAAAACCTCGTTCATCTCCCTTCCTCCGTGTGGTAACAAATCCCAGGTGCAAGATTCGCTCCCGCCGCTCTTACCGCTTGACAAAGGGCCGCCCAAACATTATATTGGCTTGCAAGGAAACGGCGGAATGGCAAAAAAAGCAACCGTTCTTGTAATTGACGACAACCACGACCTGCTGGATATCGTTGACGGAATTTTATCTGACTCCGGCTTCGTTGTGGCCAAGGCGCTCTCCGGCGAAAGCGGCCTTTCCATAGCAAGGAGCCTTCAGCCCCAGCTTGTTTTGTTGGACCTGAACATGCCCAGAATGGACGGCTGGGAAGTGCTGAGACTTCTCAAGGCCGACCCAAAGACGCAACACATACCTGTTGCCATTTTCTCGGTGCGCACCGATATGAAAGACAAGATGTTCGGCATCCAGCGCGGCGCCGTTGACTACATCTCAAAACCTTTTGAGTATGACGACTTCGCGCAGAGGGTCAGGCGCATCCTCGCCCAGGTTTCCTAAGACCGAAATTCCGCGATTGAAATTCGTATCTTCGGTGGCAATCTTGCTGCATCAAAAGCAAAGAAGCTTTTTAATTAATAGGGAGGGCCGTTCCCTCTCTCTCCGCGGGCACAGTCCGCCGAAGCCCCCTCGCCCTTGGACGCCTTCTTCCCCCGGATTCAATCCTGGGGCGAAGGCCCCCCGAATCCCCTTTCGAGTGAAAGGCCATTTGCGTTAAACAACGTGCCAGCCACATTTGGGGCCACCGTTCCAGTTCAATCGCGGAATTGGAAGAGAGGGCTTCCCAGCGGAATCTGTCACCCGCAAGAAGGGCCTGGCTTCAGAAGTGAAGCGGCGCGTCAGGAGGTTTCTTCGCCAGATTCAAAGCAATTTCGTATTTGCGATATTTCGCGAGGGACAAAAAAAGAGAACGGCCCGGAGGGTGTTGGACCGTTCTCCAATTAGAAAAACGTGGAGTAAAGGTTGGAGCAGCCCGGCTATGCCGGGCCATGTAATTTATTTTATTTCTTTGCTTTCTTCACGACCTTCTTGGCGGTCGTGGTCTTCTTCACGGCCTTCTTGACTGTAGGTTTCTTCGCCGTGGCCTTCTTGACAACCTTCTTTGCCGCCTTCTTCACTGCCATGTTCTCCTCCTTCGCTAGTTATTGTTTCTCTCCACCACCGGTGTCCAATCCATGGTGTCGCTAATAATATAGGGTATTTTTTTTCTCTTGTCAAGTTCTTGTGCTGAATCATGGTGCAGTACAAGAATCGGAGTTACTGCTGAATTGTTCAGCAATTCTGCCGCTCTCTCTTTTTGGAAATTTGGGCCACACTGCAAGCCTGTCTCAGTGGTTTGGAGCTGGGGGTGGCGCCGGGATCTCGCCGGGCGGCGAAACTTGCAGGCCCTCCACCCTTGGAATTTTCGGCCTGGTTTTGGTCTTGGCGGCTGGAGGCTTGTCGTCTCTGGTGTCGCGGTCGTAGAAGGCGGAGATGATTTTGCGCGCGGGCTCTCCTTCGGGGAAGAGCGCGAGGGCGCCAGTGGCTCGCGTTCCATAAATCTTGAGCGCAAGCGAGACCCAATCATAGCCCGGCGCCTGGCCCGAGTAGGAAAGAACCATTGGGCCGAGGTTCGGAAAGCTCAGCGTTCCGCGCGCCTTGATGTCCAGGGAGCGTCCCTTGTCTACCCAGCGGAAATCGCCGGTAGCGGTGTCGAGCCAGATGAAGACCGTCCCCGAGTCGGCGCGAAGGTAGAGGTCGTAACGTGGCTGGGCGTGCGGTGAAACAGCGCACAGGAGCGAGAACAGCAAGGACATGAGACTGAGATGACGGCGATAGGAGGCGCCCCGCGCTCTCACGAAGGGCCTTAACTGTTCACTCTGTACAGAATCACGCGGCGGCCTACAATCTTCAAGAGCCCCTGTTCTTGCAGCTCGCGCATGGAACGGGAAACCGTTTCACGGGTCGTGCCTAGATAATTCGCGATCTCCTGGTGCGTTGGCCGCATGACCAGCAGGGAGCCGTCGGCCAGTTCGCGTCCCTGTTTGCGGGCCAGTTCCACGAGGTAGCGCCCCACCCTGCTGTAGGTGTCAAGGAAGATCAGGTTGCGGATCCGGCACGAGGTTTCGCGAAGCCTTTGGGAGAGGGTGCGGATGACGTTCATGGCTATTCCTGGGCGCGCCGCCATGACGTCCAGAAAGGACTGGCCGGAAAGGACCAGCAGTTCGGAATCTTCCAGCGTCTCCACCGTGGCGGAGCGGCGCTCCTCGACATCGAATAGAGCCATCTCGCCAACGATCTCCCCGGGGCCCAAAAGCGAAAGGATCACCTCGCGGCCATCTTCGGCCAACAGCGAGGCCTTGACCTTTCCCTTCAACACCAGGTACAAGGCGTCGCCCCGCTCACCTTCGCAAAAAAGCAGCTTGCCCTTGGAGAACAGCTTCACCTGCGAGGCGTCACGGATCGCGGCGAGGTCCTTGGCCTCAAGGGCGGAGAAGAACCCCACCTTCCGCAGAAGCTCCAGATCAACCATGGCTCAACTCTCGTCTTCGTGAGGCGATTCCCCTGGTTCCTGCGCGTCCTGAAGGCCTCCTTCGGCCTCAACGGCCACGTCATCCAGGGGCGCGCCCATCATTTTCTGCATCACGTGCCTGGGAACGGAGACGTTGGTGATCGCGTGCTTGAAGACGATCTGGTCGTAGTCGCGCCCGCGGACGTGGATCGTGTAGCGGTCGAACCCCACGACCTGGCCCACGAATTTTTTTCCAGAGACCAGAAATATCGTAACCAGCGAACGGTCCTTCCTCACGAAGTTGAGGAGCTGGTTCTGAATGTTAATTTCCCGGTTGGCCGCCGGGCGCTTCCCGCCATCGCCTGATTCGTTCCATTGCATCTGATTTCCAAGCCTCCCTCTCAATGTCGAGCCAAATAAGTCCCTTCTCTTTTCTAAACCACGTCAATTGGCGCTTCGCCAAATTGCGCGAGCGCTGCTTTATGAGGGCAACGGCCTGATCGAAGCTGATACCGCCACCGATGTAACGGGCGATTTCTCCGTAGCCGATCGCTTTCGCCACCGGGCCTTTGAGCTTTTCCGCCTCCATCAACGCTCTCACCTCTGCCACGAGGCCACCCTTCACCATGGCCTCGGCTCTTCGTTCTATATGATTGTAAAGCACTTGCCTCGGAGCCGTCAAACAGAGCCGCAACGCTTGGCTCCGTCCGGTGCTCCCAAAGGGACACTCGGAGATGAGCCGCGAAAGCGGACGCCCGGCAACCAGGCGCACCTCAATGGCCCGAACGGCCCGAAGCGTGTCCTTGGGGGAGAGCCTCGATGCGCTATCAGGATCGAGCCTTTGAAGAACGCGATAGAGGTGATCCGCCCCTCTCCTTTCCCCGATTTCGTTGAGCCTTCGGCGCAAACTTTCGTCTCTCGGCGGCGCTGGCGCCATGCCTTCGAAAAGCGATCTCGCGTAAAGCCCCGTCCCTCCGACAACGATAGGCAGAGAGCCCAGACGGTGAATCTTCCTTATTGCCTCAAGCGCCATCGCTCTGAAGGCGCCGGCCGAGAAAAAAGCACCCGGTTCCGCAACGTCAATGAGATGGTGCCTGACGCCTCGCCTATCTTTCGGGGGGAGTTTGTCGGTGCCGATGTCCAAGCCCCGGTAGACGGCCATCGAGTCGCAGGAGATTATCTCTCCTCCGAAAGCAAGCGCCACCTCCACGGCGAAGAGCGACTTGCCCGTGCCCGTCGGCCCGAGGATGGCCAGAACGGGCCCGTCGGCCGGAGCATTCAAGACGGCTTTCCAAACAGGTCGGCCCTCGTGCTTTTAAGCGTATCCAGCACTTTTCGCTCGTGGTCCTCTCCCAGCGTCTTGCGAATGGCAAGGACGGATGAATAGAGGTACTCGTTGAGGCCGTTGACCAGCGCAGGTTTTCGCGGCTGCGGGAGGGTACGGTAATTCTCCAATAGCCTCTCCTCGGAAAGGCTGCCGTTGCCTCTGAGGGCCACCCGGTTGAAAATCTCCGGCAACGACACTTTGAGCTTTCCCAAGTATTTTTCAAGGATGTTCTCCGCGATAGGGCCGACCTCCCTGAGAAGGTAGTGGTATAGAAAAGAGAACATCTCGTTGTAAGCCGCCATTAGGGCCTGGGCTTCCTGAAGCTCCTGCTGTTCCTGGGCGAATCGGTCCTTCTTGCGCTTCACGTGGAAGAACCCGATCGTGAAGAAAATGAAAAGCGCCTTCAGGGTCTCGAACTCGCCGATCTCGGAGAGATCTATGATCTCCTGGACGCAGCGCTCGCCGTCCACCAGCTTGAAAACGTGCTTCTCGTACTCCTCGAAGTGAAGGTTCTGGGGCCGCTGGGCCGGCTGGACGCGCTCGAAAATCACGTCCTTTGTGGGGAAACGCTGTTCAAAAAGGCGCGGGTCCTGGACCCGGCGCAACCCCTCGAGCAGAAGTTCGGGGACGGTCAGCGAAGTGGTGATGTTCTCGCCGGTCCTCTCTTCGCCCTCGTAAAATTGGAACGAACCTGAATCCCACTTGAGCAGGCTGTAGGCTATCTCCTGTACCTGGTGGCGGACTTCGTTCCAAAGGTCTTTCGGAGTTATGGCCTGCATCTCGATGAGGATCTTGCCCAGCCTCTTGCCTCGAGTGATGTGCGACGCCGCGCTGGCAAGTTGTTCGACCGTAATTTTGCCCGAGCGCGCCAGCATCTCGCCAAAACGCTCATCGGGAACGTTTGAAGTGGCGAACACGACGAGGCCCTTTTTGAAGTGGAGTGTTTTCGTGACCGTGCCGTTGCGCACGAGCAGAATGCCGGTCTTTGCCATCGTGTGGAGGTAATCCAGCAACTCGGGAAGACCGAGGCCGGAGAAATCGCCTTGGAGTGGAACTGACGGAGGCTGGCTCAAGGCTCCCTCTCTTTTGCGCTGGCTATCCCAGTGAGCGGATAGTACCTGAAAAGGACGCGCCCGTATATGGCGCCGTACGAGACGGGTCCGAAGGCGCGGCTATCCTCGCTGGCGCCCAGGTTGTCGCCAAGACAGAAGTAACTCCCGTCCGCAAGTCTTATCTTTTCTGGCGAGGGCGGCACCAGCGAACCTTCCCGCGGAGCAGCGGCCACTACCCGGCCGTTCACCCGAAGCGTCCCTTCCGGCGAAGTTTCCACGACATCGCCTGGCATCGCGGCAAGCCTCTTGACAAGGTAACGGCCGCTCTGTGGCGAGCGCAAAATGATTATATCGCCGCGTTGAAGGCTGGACATCCGAAAAATCAGCCTGTCCACAAGAAGGCAGTCCCGCTCGTTAAGCGTGGGGTACATGCTGCGGCCGGAAACTTGAAATGGCTGGAACAAGACATGGAGGCACAGGAAGGCCATGAGAAGTGACAACGCCACGACTCCAGCCATCCGAAACAGATACCGCCAAACGACCCGAACGGCCATCTACGCGCCTCTAAGTTTGGCAGTTTATCCCAGGCGGCCTTCTGGCACAAGCGAGCGAGAGATTGCGGAAGCGAGAGCAAGCACCTAGCAGGCTGCTGAAAAATTCCCGCAGGCCGCAGCGCCACGGCGAGGGGGTCCCGCCGCCCAAGGGCTCTCGGCGCGTCGCCCGTCGGGCCGGTGCAGATTCGCGAAGACGTGACGATACCGCGCCGGAAGCACGGGAAGGAGCGCCGGCAAAGAAGGCGGCCAGCCCAGGGGCAACCCGGAGGGGCGCCGCGACCTGGGTGGTCCGCTTCGTTCCGGGCTCGCCGAAATGGCGCCACCCTGTCTTCCCCGCCGCGCCTCGCGGCCCATGCGAGTTTCCCAACAGCCTGCCCGGGGATGAGAATGGAAGGCCATTGAGGTGGTAGGCTGAGGGCTTTTAGGCAAACTATCTCTGGCTGGCAGCCCACGGTCCATCCGCCTCAGAGGCGCCTTCAACTCATCGTTCTGCACGCTCCATCGCCGGTTCACGGAATAACAAGGAAAACCGGAGACTCCTGGAATGAGCGAAACAGCGCCGCTCCGGTCTTGGCATCCATTTCCAGGCGAAGGCGCGGGATATTCGCGGGCCGCGCGTTAAGCCCCTGAAAGAAGTCGTCCCACCATCTCCGCGCCCGGCTTGCCGGCCTCTGTTTGCCGCTGATCTCCCCCTGCAAATCCACCTGAACGCAGCGGGAACCCGGAAAAAGGATTTTGAATGAAGCCGGCACGGGGGTCAGTTCCTCGAGAGTGGGAGGTATCACGCCTTCCGCGTCGGGCGTTGGCAAAGTTGATTGGTTTCCAGGAATGATTCTTACGCGCTCGACCACGAGCGGCGGATCGAGCTTCCCTTCTCCCCATAATGCCCCTATCCATTTGTCCGAGCTATGGCGCGTGAACCAGGCCGCGCGGGGCAACCCC
>JBBIMN010000051.1:6974-11052 GCA_037444385.1 Acidobacteriota bacterium
TCCGGAATGGCAGAGGACGATCGTCTTGTCGTTAAGGCGGAGTTCGTAGTAGTAGCGACCCGACGCCGCGAGCGGCGCCCTGAGCAAGGCGAGTTTCTCCTGGGAAAATTCGGGGAGCCGGGCCGGGGCCGCCGAAGAACACGCCAGGCCAAACGCGAGCAAGGCCGCGTAACAGGCCACGGGGAGGCGGCGCATCAGTAAATGAACACGGAGGTCCCAATGGGACATTTTTTCCATAGCACCCTCAGGTCGTCTCGCCCGACGCGAATGCAACCATGGCTGACGTTTCGGCCCAGAAGCCTGGTGTATAGCGTTCCATGGATCATGTAACCCGGAGCGTCAAGATCAAGCGCGTATTCGCCAAGCATTCCCTCTTGAACTCTGTCGGAGTAACGCTTCGGCATCGGTTCGCCCGATTCGATGTACTCCCAATCCGGAGCGGTCCACAGCGGATCCTCCCTTCTTCCCTTGACCTTGAACCGGCCCACTGGCGTGTCGAAAACCCACTTTCGTTTGCCGGAAGGATCTTGCAGAACCGAACCGGCCCCAGCGGAGACCACCGCGTCCAATATATCCTGGCCGCCTTCACGCAGCCACAGCCTGTTCTGGACCCGGTCAATAATGATGAACGGGCCTTTAGGCGCCAGCTTCGACAAAACCTTCTGCGCCGAGCTGAGAGCCTCTTCGGTATCCTCTCCCCTAAGCTCCTCCGGATCTGGCGCCAGACAGCGCGAGGCCATCCGGGCCGTCAGTGGCGCGTAGCCGTAGCCTGTTCCCGCTGCGGCTATGGTGGCGCCGGCCGCCAATACGAAGAGAAAAATGGCCGCCCACGCCAAGATGCGAAGCCAGCGGCGTTTGCGTGAGGGCTCGGAATCAATGGTATCAAGCACCGGGGCGGTCATTTGTCCTCCGCGCGCGTCTCAAGCTCGAACGGATTGGGCCATCGGACCCGTCGCTGCCGACGATCGCCACCACCGTGCCAACGCCCACTTGATTGTACAGCCAGGCCATATCCGGGTCGCTCGGCGCTATGCACCCGTCGGTCCAGTCTTCTCCACGCCCGCCCTGGCCGTGAATCTCGATGAGCCCGCCTATCCTGCTTCTTCCTGAAAGCTCCCGGCGGGCCTTTGCCTCTCGAAAACGCCTAAAATCATCCTCGTTGGGATAGTTCAAAAGCAGCGCCTGTCCGTACTTGCTTTGGCCGAAGCTTTTTTTCCTCGTGACGCGGTAATAGCCTTCAGGCGTGGTGCGGTCTCCGGCGTAGCTCTTCTGCCTGAGCGAATAGGCTCCCAGGTCAACCGGCATGGAGCGAACCATTCGCCCGTTGCGATAGACGTCGAGCCTGTGCCTTTCCTTGACGACCACTATAGCGGCCCCAGCGCGCCGGCTCTCTTGCATGGCCTCGCCAATCCAGCCCTGCCATTTTCTAACCGATGAAGGATCGTCGAAGCGCGAAAGAAGGCCCCTGCTTCTGTCGCTGCTGACTTCCACGGCCTTGAGGCTGTCTCTTGCGGAGCGAAGCGCCGCGCTATACCTGCCCTTGGATAGAAGCGACTTGGCGTTGCTAAGTTGCATTTCGGACGCGGCAAGCCGCTGCCTTACATAAGCATCCACGGATGTATGCTCCGCAAGGCCTCGGGCTCCATCCATCTCGTCCTCTATTTTAGCGATCAAAGCCTCGGTCTCGGCCCGGTCCCCGTTCGCCTTGCCCTTGACCTCAACAAGGAGATTGGTGGCGTTCGCGGCGGCGTCATCGAGAAGCCGCTGCGCGCGGCCGTAATCGCGCTCATACCACATGAGAGTTCCCTGGTAAGCGACCTCCCTGCGAGCAGCCGCTAAATCCACATCACACTCCAGCCTCTTGGTCTTTGCGTACTCCATCGCCCCCGCGTGGTCCGCCCGCTGAAGAAGCTGTTCCGTCCTATATCCACTGGGGTCGGCGGGCGTTCTTAAATGGCCGTCGAAAAACGGGGGGATCTCTCGCGAGGCCCAAACCGTGGCCGCCAGAAGCAAAGCCAGGAGGATTGTTCTTGGAATCGCGCGCCTGTTAAAGAGCACCATGATCAGACCACCGGCTTATAGCCTGGCATTCGGTTTTAAAAAACCGGGGGGCGGAAAACCGCCCCCCGATTGTGGGACCGAACTCATCGTTTAACCCAGATTATTTCTTGTGGCCCTTGTGAGCGCTCTTCTTCATCTCGATGGCGGCTTCAACGTCGGCCTTCACCTTGTCGGCCTGAGCCTTGGCATTGGCGGCTTTGGTCTGCGCATCAAGGAACTTTTCGGCCGTCATGTCGGCCTTTGCATCTTCCACGCCCTTTGCGGCGGCGTCAACGTCACCAGTCATGGCGGCAACGTCAGCGGTCGAACCCTTGCCCTTGGGGGCCTTCTTGAGGGCCTCGCGGGCGTCGTTTACGGAAGTCTCCGCGGCTGTGATAGCGGCCTGGGCGTCAGCCTTGGCCTTCTCCTTGCCAGCGACCGCATCGGCCTTGGCTTTGTCACCCAAGGTCTTGAGCTCGTTCGCGAGTTGCTCGGTCAGCTTGTAGCTCTTGAAGAACTTGTCGTTCTGGACGGCCAGTTCGGCGTCAAGAGCCGAGGCCTTTGACGTGGCGGCCTTGAGGGAATCCGGAGCATAGGTAGCGGCTTCGGCGGCCTTGGCGGCCTCAACGGACTGTTTCGCGCTGTCAATGAGCTGCTGTGGCGGCTTCGCGCAAGCCACCAAACCAAGAAGAGCCAAAACCATGAGACCAAACAGAACCTTTCTCATAACTTCTTCTCCTTTCTTGCCCTGAACTTAGTTAGTCAACCTTCCTCTTTACACACGCACCCAGCCCCCATGGCCGGATACGGTTCACGAAATCCATTTGAAAGGTGCGGTGTCCTGACGGCCACCTCTGCGGGGTCGGAGCCACACCGGAAATTTCGGCACGCCTCCCGGCGGCGCAGCTTCACGCCGCCCAATTCGTTAGATACCGTACACCAACTGGCGGTAAATGTCAAGAGGGTGGGGGGACGGGTGTTTTTGAAGGGCATGTTTTTGAAGGGCATGTTTTTGAAGGCATTGACCTGATTCGGGGAGCGTGTTAGTCTTTGCGCGTTTCGTAGAGGAGGAGGGCGCAGATGAAAACGTGGGCGAAAGTTGCCATCGGTTGTTTGATAGTCCTGGTCATCTTATGCCTGGTGCTGGCGGTTGTCTTTTTCGCCGGCGGAACTTGGCTCAAGAACAAGATCGGAGGCTTCTTCGGAGGGGCCGTCAAGGCGGGACAGAATATTGCCGCCATTCAAAAACTGGACCAGCAGTACCGGTTCAGCGAGCCCCAGGACGGCATAATGCGCGAAGACCGGCTCAAGGCTTTCCTGGGTGTCTGCCAAAACGTAAAATCGGCCGCGGATCCTTACAAAGAGCAGCTTGACGCCATGGAACAAAGCTCCAACAAGGGAGACATGGGACAGGCTAAGAAACTGGTGGAGGCCGCCTCGGCGATCTCCGCCGCACTTCGAGAAGGGCTTGCGGGCGCGAAGATGAGCCCCTCGGAATACCGGTGGATACAGAACACCGCTTATGGCGCATTGGAGGCCGGCAGCGAGAGCGGCGGCAACCTCGAAGGCCAGGAGGGGCTTCAGGCCATGACGAAGGCCAGCATTGACATCCTCGAACCCCAGCTCCAGAATCCCTCGCTTACTCCAGAACAGCGGCAGTCTCTCCAAGATCAGATCGCCCAGCTCAAGGCCCAGCTTGGCGGCCAGTCGGCTTCATCCGGGGGAGAGTCCGGCAACGCGGCGCTGGCCGCGAAGTATAAGGAGCAGCTCGAATCGTACGACGTGCGCTCCTTTATCGAGATGGGCCTTAGTGGCCAAGGGCTTCGGCACGGGGTTAAGGGTTAAGGGTTAGGGGCGAGAAGGCGAGGAAGCGAGGTCGTGGTCCGTTGGCCAGGAATGCAATCTTTCGCTAACAGTCTACGGTCCGCTCTTGCTGGACACGGCCAAAGCCTCGGCGTCTTTCTCGGCCTGGCTGGCGTAGTAATATAGACACGGTGCGGCGGACCACCCGCCGCGTTTTACCATCCCTCCCCCCCGG
>JBBIMN010000052.1:0-10689 GCA_037444385.1 Acidobacteriota bacterium
AAACGGATCGCCGCTTCTGGTATCAATGGTATTTCCAGACGGCGCGCGGCGAGGTTGCTTTTGCGGATGCTTATGATTATAATATAGTCAACGCGGAGTTAGACCGGGCCGTGGAGGATGTGAGAGCGATTTTGAGAGCCTCCCGAAACCGGCCGAACGGCTACCGCGTAGTGCGGCAGCGTTTAACCGGGCAATTGGACCTTTGGCTTGAGGAGCACGGATGTTCCAGGTGAGCGAAAAGATCGGCAGCAAGTACCGTTTCGTCGTCATTTGCGGACAGCGAGCCAGGCAGCTCATGGATGGCGCCCAGGTGCGCGTCGAGACTTCCAGCCAGAAGCCAGCCTACGTGGCCATGCAGGAGGTGAATGCCGACAAAGTCAACTGGACGACCAAAGAAACCGAACCGCCGGCCGTGGCCGGAATGGGCGAAATTTTGCAGGTCGAAGTTGGTTCCTGAGGGGAGACGCAGAGTCTTCCTTTGGGGTGTCCCGAGGCGGAGTCGCCAATCAGAAGGAGGATCGGAATGACAAAGCTGTGGAAAGTTGGAATCACCGCAACGGTAATAGCGCTTACGGTAGCTTGCTGCACCAAAGCGCCAAAGGAGGTCGGAGACGCCACCTCGGCCCTGAACGATCTGAAGACGACCTGCGCCACGACGTACGCGGCTGACTGCGTTTCTCAGGCTCAGGGCATGTTGGACCAGGCCAACGACCTCGTGGCCAATAAAAAATGCAAGGACGCCAAAGCGAAGGCGCTTGAACTCGTGGCAAAGGTGAAGGATTGCAAAGCCGCCTCCGAGGCCGAACAGGCCGCCGCTAAGGGCAAGGCTGAAACTGGCATAGCTGCGGCAAAGACGGCCATCGCCGACGCGCAGACGGCTCAGGCCCCACAATACGCCTCGGCCACTTTCCAGCGCGCAAAGGACGCCCTTGCCGAGGCGGACAGCCTTATGGGCCAGCCATGTGATTACTACAAAGCTCTTGAAGCGGCAAACAAGGCGAAGGATCTGGCTCTTCAGGCCAAGAAAGAGGCCGAGGACGAGCTGGCCAGAATCAAAGCCGAGGAAGAGCGCAAGCGCCTAGAGGCCGAGAAGGCTCTTGAAGCCAAGCCAGTCAGCTACACTGTCATCAAGGGTGATTGCCTGTGGAAGATTTCCGCCAAGAAAGACATCTACGAGAACCCCTTCATGTGGCCTCTCATTTGGGACGCCAACCGCAGCCTTATCAAGGACCATCCGGATCTGATTTACCCCAACTGGGTTTTCAAGATCAACCGTGACTTCACCGGAACCGATGCCAAGAAAGCCGAGAAGACGGCGCGGAACCACCATTGGGAACCGGCCGCTCCAGCGGCGCCCAAGGAAGTGAAGACCACCCAGCCCGAAACTCCGGCGCCGGCCCCGGCTCCGGCAAAGAAGAAGAAGTAGGGACGCAAATCCTACGGGAGGCGGAGGGTATCCTCCGCCTCCCTTTCTAATGCGCGAGCGGCTTTTTCCCGAAGAGTTCCTGAGGCAAATCCTGGGTCATTACGACCGCAACGCCGAGTTTTTGGAACGGGCGCTTGGGGTGAAGCTTTCATCTCGCGGAGAGTCCCTCCACATTGAAGGTCCAGACGATAGCATTGATGCCTGTGATTGGGCGGTGGATCAGCTTTTAGGGGTTTTCCGGGCTGGCATAAAGGTTGACACCGCTGACCTGAAAACCGCCTTGAGCCTGAGAGAAGAGGGGTTCAAGGGAGAATTGATAGACTTTTACAGAGACTCGAAGGTCCAGTGTTCCCCTGGCCGGTCGGTTTTCCCAAAGGGCCTTAACCAGGGACGCTATCTTCGTTCCATGCGCGATAACGACGTGGTCTTCGGGATAGGGCCCGCCGGCACGGGGAAAACCTATCTCGCCGTGGCCATGGCGATAGCCGCGCTCAGAGAAAAGCAGGTAAAGAGGTTGATCCTCACGAGGCCGGCCGTGGAAGCAGGGGAGAAGCTTGGCTTTCTGCCCGGTGACTTGGCTGAAAAAGTCAATCCTTACCTAAGGCCGTTATTGGACGCTCTTTTTGACCTCATTGAAGGCGACAGGGTCCACAAGTATCTTGAATCAGGCATCATCGAGATAGCGCCTATAGCGTTCATGCGCGGGCGCACTCTCAACGATTCATTCATAATTCTTGATGAAGCGCAGAATACCACGGTGGACCAGATGAAGATGTTCTTGACTCGCCTGGGCTTCAATTCAAAGGCGGTCATCACCGGAGACATCACGCAGATTGACATTGATCCAGCAAGGCGCTCCGGCCTGGTTGACGCCGCCGTCATTTTGAAAGGCATTGAGGGCATTGCCTTTCACTACTTTACAGAAAGGGACGTGGTTCGTCATCCCTTGGTGCAACAGATAATACGCGCTTATGACGGCGCTATGCGCTGAATCATTCCTGCTATGATTTGCCCCGGGAGCGGCACGGCTTTATGACCAAACCATTTGAGGATCCGAGAGATCCGAAAGCGTTGGCGGAAAGAAAAGCTTTCCGCGGTGCAAAGCCGCCAAGCCGCGCCCAACAAGCGGCCGCTTTTTTCCGTGAAAACTCGTGGTTGTGGGCGATCGTCTTTCTTTGCGCCACCGTTCTTGTATTCGCCCGCCATTTTCGGCTGCAACCCCCCCCGTCGCTTGCGTTAGGGGCGCCAGCGCCGAGAGACATCCGGGCGCCGTTCGACCTCCAGATTCGGGACGAAGTGGCGACGAGGCAGAGACAAGACGAGGCCAGGGCGCGAGTAGCGCCTTTGTACGATTGGGATTCCGCTCAGGGTGAATCTCTCGTTCGCAAAATCAGCGCGGCCTTCTCCTCCGGGCGAACCGTCCTGGACGATTACGGGCGCTATGTGGCTGACCCGCAAAGGACCACCACGGAAAAAAAGGAGGCGGAGGAGAGGCTGCTCAATGCGCTTGGCGACCTCTTGGGGAGCGGCCTGTCCAGATTTGCCTTGCGCCAGTTTCAGGCCGAGGGGTTTTCGCCCAGGGCGGAACAGCTCGTGGAAGCTCTCGTTGCGCAGGTTTCCGCGCGCAGGATTGTAGCCGACCAAGAGTCGTTGGACCGGCGGCCTGTCATACGAATTCGCGATATCAGGAAGCCTGGCGCGGAATGGGAGCAGAAAAACCCTGCTTCAAGCGAAATAGTTTCGCTCTCAACGGCAAGGCGCCTGCCCGGTGTCCTTATGGAGAGCGCGGTTGGGTTGCCGCAGGGCGAGCGAGGCGCGTTGGAAGAGTATGCAAGAAGCCTCGTTCAACCTAATCTAACGTTCAACTCGGAAGAGACTGCGCGCAGGCAGGACGCGGCGGCCGCGCAGGTCGAGCCGCTGGCCGTCTTCGTAAGGAAAGGGCAAGTCATCCTCAAGGCTGGCGAGAAAGTGGACGACAGCGCCAAACAGAAGATTGACGCGTTTCAGACCGCCAGCCAGGCCTTTGTCAACCTGCCGCTGCTTCTCTCGCTCACACTGTTCGTGCTGCTGCTGCTTGCCTTTTTATTTATGTATCTTAAGACGTACAGGAAGAGGTACACCCCGGAGCTAAACCTCTTTGTTTTGGTCCTTCAGATCATGACGATCTTTCTTTTGGTTTCGCAGGCGCTGCTTATCGCTTTAAGGTCGCTGGCCGAGACGACCAGGCAGCCTCTTCTCTCCAGGCCGGAGCTTCTCTATTTCCTTATCCCGGTGGCATCGGGCGCGATGTTGGTGACCTTCCTTGTTGACAAACACATCGCCGTGGTTTATTCGGTCGTCTTCTCGGTTCTTTTCGGAGTTCTGCTCGATTTTAATTATCCGATGATGCTCTATTCGATGCTCTCGTGTTTCACCGGAATCTACGCCGGCTATAACCTGGCTCAACGTGCCGCTCAATGGAAGGCGAGCTTGCTGCTAGGGGCAGTGAATGCCTTATTGGCCGTGGCCGTTCTGGCCAACGACGCCGTTTGGGACCATCCATCGCGCGCCCTTGTGCCAGCGGGATTCGCAATGGCCTCGGGGGTCCCCTTGACAGCGATGCTGGTCTCGCCGCTTGTGCCTCTCTTCGAGAACGCTTACGGCATCCTAACGGAAGTGCGCCTGCTGGAGCTATCCAACATGAATCATCCGCTCTTGCGGAGGTTGGCGCTGGACGCTCCCGGGACCTATAACCATTCGGTGATGATGGCTACCCTTTCAGAGGCCGCAGCCAACGCAATCGGCGCCAACGGCCTTTTTTGCAGGGTGTCGTGCTACTACCATGACATTGGAAAGATTCTTAACCCGGTCTATTTCGTTGAAAACCAGGTTCCGGGGCAGAACCCTCACGACAGGCTGTCGCCAAGGATCTCATCGCTCATCATAGCCGCCCACGTAAAAGAGGGCCTGGCCATGGCTCGCCAGTACCGTCTTCCGCGGGCGGTGCTCGACGTCATTCCGCAGCATCATGGAACCAGAAAGATCGCCTTTTTCTACGACAAGGCGCTCACACTCCACGACCCAGAGAAGGGGAGTATTAACGAAGGCGATTACCAGTACCCTGGGCCAAAGCCGCTGACGAGGGAGGCGGCAATCATCATGCTGGCTGACGGCGTGGAGGCTGGCTCGCGCGTCCTTAAGGAACCGTCTCACCAGAGGCTTCTCGCGCTCATTGAAGAAATCACGAGCCGCGTTGTTCAGGAAGGCCAACTGGATGACTGCGACATCACGTTCAAGGACTTGGCGAAGGTCCAGGACGCGTTCCTGCAGATATTGGTGGGCGTCTTCAGCCGCCGAATTTCCTACCCAGGTTACAGGTTCGACAAGGAGGATGATAGTGACTCGGAGGGAAGTGTCGCTTCGCGCGCGGGCGACAAAGCCAGCGATCAAGATTGATTCATCGGTAGGATTCGTTCTGGACTTGATGGAGGAGCTTGGCCTTGACGGTTCGGTGTCGGTGGAGGTTTGCTCCATGCGCAAAATCGCGGAGTTCAACCTCCGTTTCCGCCACGAGTCCGGTCCGACGGACGTTTTGGCCTTCGAGGATGGAGAGGCTGACGAGACGGGGCTTCGCCATTTGGGTGATATCTTGATTTGCGCGAAAATAGCCGAGGCCAACGGAAAGGTGCGCGGCCACTCGTTCGATGAGGAGTTTCGCAGGCTGATGCTCCATGGCCTTCTCCATTTGGCGGGCTACGACCACGAAACGGATGAAGGGCGGATGGCAAGGAAAGAGCGGGGCATCTGTGCGAAACTGGGGCTACCTGAATGACGATCGTGTTATGCGCGGTGGCGGCGGGCGTGGCGCTCTGGCTATTGATGACCGCCAGGTCGGCGCTTAACAACCTCTCGCCGCTGGCGCTTGCCAAGATGATCGAATCTCAGGAGAAGCGGTCACGCATTCTCCGTGAATTCATGGACCGACGCCCCTCTTTTCTCGTGACTTTGCAGATAGCGACGATAGGCGCCGCTGTTGGCATGGTGATAAGCTGCGAACGCCTCTTTGCCCGCCAGTATGACCCCAATCAGATATCCATGGCCGGGTTAATGCCCGGGTTGTTGGCGATCATCGTGCTCGTCGCGTTGGCTCAAATAGTGGCGGCGGCTAACCCGCCCTTCGCCCTGGCTCTGGGGTTGCCATTCCTGCGAATTTGCTGGTGGGCTCTGGCTCCGTTCAGCCTGCCGGTGGCGGCCGTTCTTTCGGGGCTCCTCAAGGCTTACCAGCGGAAGCAGTCTGGAGAGGGCGAGCAGGACAAGGACGGAGAGATTGCGGCGCTTATTGACGTTGGGCAAAGGGAGGGAATTCTGGAAGGTGACGATTCGGTCCTCGTGCAGAATGTTCTTGAATTTGGTGATACCGTTGCGCGAGAGGTAATGACTCCAAGGACCGACATGGTTTGCGCGGTCGCTGACATTTCCGCCGGAGATGCCGTCGCGCTTCTGGCAAAGGCGCGCCACACGCGCCTCCCGCTCTACGAAGGCCAAGTTGACAACATCGTTGGCGTATCAACGGTGAAAGACCTGCTGGCCCCTTTGCTCGGCGGAGAGAGAGAAGCGCCCGCGAAGCGTTTTTCGCAGCCGGCGCTTTTTGTTCCTGAAAACAAACCGATCGCCAAGCTGCTTCGGGAGTTCCAGCAGCAGAAGGTTCAAATCGCCATGGTCGTGGACGAATACGGCGGCGTCAGCGGGCTATGTACGACCGAAGACCTGCTTGAGGAGATAGTCGGCGAAATCCAGGAAAACTATGAAGCCGACGAAGCCCCGTTTAGAGTCATAGCAGATGGTGTCGTGGAGGCGCTGGGGAGGGCATCGGCCGATGATGTGGCGGAGGCGCTGGGAGTCGAACTTCAAAAGGGCAGCTATGACTCGGTAGCTGGTTGGATCATCACCGCCCTGGGCGCGATACCAAAGACCGGCGAGCGCGCAAAGGTTGATGGCCTCGAAGTCGAGGTTCTTTCCGCCGACAAAAAGCGCGTCCATCGGGTCAAGGTGGCGCGCCCTTCGGAGACTGAGACGGCGCCACAGGCACCTTGAAATCATCAACACTTTCTGGTAATATACCACGTTTGCGAGTGGTTCTTCACTTAAGCCACGCGAGGAGCGACATATGGCTGCGGAATTGATGGAAATTGAAGTCGAAAAGCGGGAGGTCTTCGGCAAGAAGGCAAGAAAAGAGGCCGTTTCACAGGGCATGATCCCAGGCGTGGTTTACGGCGGCGGGAAAGAACCGGTTCCCATCACCGTTGATTCGCGGCGCATCATCCAGATCCTACGGTCGGAAAAGGGCATGAACTCCCTGCTTCTCTTCTCCCTCAAAGGAACGAAGTCAAAGCGCCACGTCATGATTAAGGATTTCCAGATTGATCCGACAAGCAACACCTTGATCCACGCCGACTTCAAGCGCATTGACGTGGACAGAAAGGTCCGCGTCCGGGTACCTATCGTTTGCGAGGGGACGGCCTTCGGCGTCAAGAACCAGGGCGGAATCGTGGACGTCATACTGCGCGAGATTGAAGTGGAATGCCTGCCGATGGAGGTCCCCGACAAGCTGCGCGTTGACCTGACGCCGCTCAAAATCGGTGACAGCATCAAGGTGGGCGACCTCAAGGTGGCGGAAACGATCCACATCATGGCCGAAGATAAGAACCAGCCGGTTGCTGTTGTGGCCGCTCCAAGGGTCGAGGCCGAGCCTACCCCGGCCGCCGAAGAGGCCGCAAGTATCGAGCCAGAGGTAATTGGCAAGGGCAAGAAGCCGGAAGAGGGCGAAGAAGGCGCTTCAGAGGAAACGGCACCCGCATCCGAGAAGAAAGAAAAATCCAAGGACAAGGCCGAGAAGAAGAAGTAAGTTCGCGCCGGAGGCGCCATGGAGGCCGAGTTCCTTTTCGTGGGTCTGGGGAACCCCGGTCCCGAATACGAAGATAGCCCGCACAACGCGGGCTTCGAAGCCGCGAAAAAACTGCGGGCCCTATGCGGGGGCCCGCGTTTTTCTATCAAGAATGACGCGCTGGTGTCGTCATGCCGTTGGCGCGGCCACCTTTTTCTCGCAGCCATGCCCATGACCTACATGAATCGTTCAGGCGAGGCGGTGGCCAGCCTGCTCCACCGCCTGGATCTTCCAGTGGAGAGGCTTATAATCTGTTATGACGATCTCGATCTTCCGCTGGGGCTGGTTCGGTTGCGGCCGCACGGGGGGGCTGGCGGCCACCATGGGATGGAGTCCATTCTGGAACAAGTGGGCTCGAACCGTTTTCCTAGGATCCGCATAGGCATAAAGGAAAAAGACGTCATGAAGGATGCGGTCGTGGACTATTTATTGGCGCCAATGATGCCTAATAAGTGGTTGCTGGTGGAGCAGGCTGCCGAACGCGCCGCCAGAGCCGCGCTGGACGCCGTTCATTTTGGCTGGCACAAGGCCATGTCGCTGCATAACCGGGCGCTTGAATCTGGCGATGAAGGCGAATCGCAACAAGCAGGGGATTGAGGCGAGAGAGGCCTTATCTGCCGCGAGCGGTAGCAATTCGTTACAGATTCCTGTAGAATCTCTTATCTAAGAGGGGAGTGGTGGCTCGAATGGACCGTTTCGAGGCTCTTCGCAATGAGTGGCTAAAAGAGCTTGAGTCGGCACGGAGCGAATCCGAAGTGCTTGAGCTTAAGGGGCGCATTGCCGGCAAAAAACGGGGCAAAATCCAGAATCTATTATCCGAGTTGAAGTCCGCGCCAGTAGAGGAGCGTCCGGCTTTGGGCCAAGCCGTGAACCGGCTGAAATGCGAGGTTGAAGCCGCCGTTCAGGCGGCCCTCAACAGGGTTCGCGCTAAACGAGCGGAGTTTCCGCCTCTCGACGTCACGCTTCCCGGTATAAGGCCGAACATTGGGCATCTTCACCCCATAACGAGGGTCCGGCGTGAAATCGAGGACATTTTCGTCTCGATGGGATACGCAGTGGCCACCGGGCCGGAGGTCGAGGACCAGTATCACAACTTCGAAGCGCTGAACACTCCAGCGGACCACCCCTCCCGCGATATTCAGGACACGTTTTATCTTCAAAACGGAATGCTTCTTCGGACTCAGACTTCTCCGGTGCAGATTCGCACGATGGAGTCCAGGCGACCGCCAATCAAGATCATAGCCCCCGGCCGCGTTTTCAGGAGAGACGACGACGTGAGCCATTCGCCCATGTTCTTTCAGGTCGAAGGGCTGGTCGTGGACCACGGCATAACAATGAGCGACCTGAAGGGAACCTTGCTACAGTTTTACAGCGCCCTGTTTCACAAAGACGTCACCATAAGGTTCAGGCCTTCTTACTTTCCTTTCACCGAGCCGTCGGCTGAAACCGACCTCTCCTGCGTCATCTGTTCCGGCACCGGCTGCCCGGTTTGCAAGAAGACCGGCTGGCTTGAAGTGGGCGGATGCGGAATGGTGGACCCGTCCGTTTTCGGTTTCGCCGGACTCGATCCGGAAGAGTATTCCGGCTTCGCTTTCGGCCTTGGCATTGACCGGATGGCGATGCTCAAGTACGGCATAGACAACATAAAGTATTTTTACGAAAGTGATTTAGCTTTTCTGGAGCAGTTCTAGGATGCGTTTTCCGCTATCGTGGATAGGCCAATACGTAGACTTGCCCGCCGACGAGGCAGCCGTAGCGCGCCTTTTCACGCTTTCAGGAACAGAGGTGGAGGGCAGCGAAACAGCCGAAGGCGAAACCGCTTTCGAGTTTGGCATAACCGTGAACCGGCCCGACTGCATGAACGTCCGCGGCCTAGCGCGCGAAGCGTCTGCCCTGCTCGAAAAGCCCCTTCGAGCCGCGAACACAGAGTGCTCGGAAGAGGGTGCTCCCATTTCAAGCCTTACGAGCGTTGAGGTGGAGGCGCCGGACCTTTGCCCGAGATACAGGGTAAGGCTGCTGGCGGGTGTTCGTGTTGGACAAAGCCCGGCGTGGATGCAAAAAAGGCTCATCCAATGCGGCCTGAGGCCCATCAACGCCGTGGTGGATGCTACCAACTACGTGCTCCTGGAGATGGGCCACCCTTTGCATGCCTTCGACCTCGCGGTGCTTGACGAGCGAAGAATCGTGGTGCGCCGTGCCAAACCGGGCGAAAAAATCACCACGCTCGATGGAATAGAACGGCCACTGGGCGCTGAAATGCTCGTTATCGCCGACGCGAAAAAAGCGGTCGCCGTTGCCGGGGTCATGGGCGGGGAACGCACTGGCGTGACCATGATGACTCGCGACATCCTTCTTGAAGGGGCCGTCTTTGACCCCGTGAGCATCAGGCGCACTTCCAAGGCACTTGGAATGCACACCGACGCATCGCACCGCTTCGAGAGGGGCGTTGATTTCAACGGGCCCGAAGCCGCGCTCGACCTTTGCGCGCGCCTGATAACCGAAAGTTGCGGTGGAAAGCTTGCCAGAGGGACGATTGACCAGATCGCCGCCCCCAAGCCGCCGCTTGAAGTGGTTCTGCGCTTAAGCCGCGTCACCACGCTCATCGGGTTGGACATTTCCGCCGGTGAGTGCGTCTCCATCCTTACTCGCCTTGGCTTCAAGGTGGAAGCGCGTGGAGATGCGGCGTGGAAGGTCACGGTCCCGAGCTGGCGGGTAGACGTCTCCCGCGAGATTGACCTTGTCGAGGAGATCGTCAGGATGCGAGGCCTGGACGATCTTCCAGCCACGCAGCCCAAGGCAGTGGACCCGGTTGGCGGAAGGCCGCCTCTCATTAAGATGCAGGAGGCGTTGCGTGACGGGCTGAAGATGGCCGGTTTCACCGAGGTCATTCAGATGAGTTTTGGCGACCCGGCGATCGAGCGGCTTTTGGAGCCGGACGCTGAACCTGTCACGCTGGCCAACCCGATGGCCGCGACCTCCTCGGCTTTGAGGACGACGCTTTCGGCCGGGCTCCTTGCCGCGGCGAAAAAGCGATCACGCATCTTCCTCGGGGTAGCGCTGCGGGGAGTCCGCCGTATGGCGCTGTTTGAAGTCGGCGGCGTTTTTCTTTCTTCAAAGGATGGAGTCGTCACGGAAGAGCCGAGGGCGGCGCTGCTTCTTTTCGAAGACGGTCCTCCCAAACGGTGGGGCTCCTTGCCAGTCTGGACGCTTCTGCACTTGAAGGGAGCGCTTGAAGGAGTGCTGGGCCAGTTCTGCGGTTCGGTCACGTTCGAGTCAAATGACAAGGCTCAATACGCCCCGGGCCACGCGCTTTCGGTTCTTCTGGAGGGGCTGCCTGGGG
>JBBIMN010000053.1:0-10535 GCA_037444385.1 Acidobacteriota bacterium
CCGCGGGATGCAGCGGCGGCCGAATGCCAGCGTATTTCCGGAACGGAGTGCTAAGAGAGGGCGTGATCCAAGGTGTTCCGAACGAAACCTGGCCAGGGCCGCAAGCCGATGGACCCCCCGAACGATCTTTGAGGGGATTCTCTCCTTGGGCCCTGGCAGCAGACACTTGTTTAATGGCAATGGCGTATGTTGCTTGACGGGCCTTCCACTTGCTGTATACTTGCTTGCGTTCACGGGAGCGGGTTCGCCTTGTCAAGGGAGGGGCGGAAAATGTTGAAGAAAGCTATCGTGGCTCTATTAGCGGTCGTGGGGGCTTTCGCTCTGTTCGCGGGCGAGAATCCGCTTGCAGTGGTGCAGGCCGGGCCTCAAGGCGAGATACATAACCTCGCCGAAATCAACGAAATCAGGGTGCTCTTCTCGGAGCCGATGGTCGTTCTTGGGAGAATCCCCGATCCGGTTACGGCGCCCTTCTTCAAGGTAAGCCCCGACATCAAAGGTTCCTTCCGCTGGTCGGGAACGAAGCTTCTGATTTTCACGCCGGATCACGCGAAGGCGCTTCCATTTGCGACAAACTATACGGTGACCGTGGATGCGGCCGCGACATCCACCGAAGGCAGCCACCTTGAAAAGTCTTACTCCTTCAGCTTTACGACGCCGACGGCCAAACTGTTGAACGCCGAATGGTACGGTAGGGATGGCCGCTACGACTCACCGGCGGTTCTGGTCCTGCGCTTCAACCAGCCGGTGGACGGCGCGGCGGTCGCGGCACACGCGGCGCTTGCGTACCGGCCCCACCAGTGGAAGGCGCCCTCGTTCCAGCAGGAAGTTCTCGCGAGACTTGCAAAGACCGACCCTCAATCATTCGTGGCGTTTCAGAAGAAGGTTGCCCAGACGCTCATGGCCGCTGCCTCTTCAAAGCCGGTGGCGTTCACCCTTGCTTCCGATTGGGACAAGAGGCGCTTTCCAGCTTCGCCGGACCTCGTGGTTCTTGAAACGACCGAAGCCCCGCCGCCTCAATCTCAGATTCTCCTGACGCTGGACGAGCGGCTTCCAGCCGCGCAGGGCAAGGCGGTCCCGGGCGAGAATCAGACATACACCTTCACTATGGAGCCGGCCTTCTTCGTTACCGGATTTCACTGCTCCTCCGGTTGCAGCACCGAGTTCTACAACGACGTCGAATTCCAGGGTTCGGTGAAGGCCGAGGAGGTGCTGAAGGGCATCAAGGTCCTGGACATCACGGACGATCCAAACGGCGTGAGCGTTCCGCCAAAGGTGGAAGCCAGGCCGGAGGAAGTGAGCGGCGAGGAGGACTACGAGAGCGAGACCGGCGGCTACGACGCCGAAGCGCGCCAGCACGTCTCCTTCGACCGCCTTGGCCTGCCGCTCAAGCCGGCAAGGACGTACGTCGTCACGCTTGACAAGGATATCCGCTCTAATGACGGCCAGGCGCTTGGCTACACCTGGGCCGGCCAGGTTCAGTACCAGCACCAGAGCGCCTTCACGAGCTTCGGCGAAGGCCACGGCGTCTGGGAGAAAAGCTCCGGCCCGCAGCTTCCCTTCTACGCGAGGAACCTTACAAAGGCGAAGGAGTGGCTGCTGCCGGTTGACAAGGAGAAACTCGTTGAAGCGGCTCTCAAGGTTGAGGGTTACGCCTATCCTCCGGCCTACGGAGAGTACGGAGACCTTCAGAGGAATTACGAGCTCCGCGTTCCATCCGTCGAACCGAAGGAGCGGGCGCTCGCGCCAGATCCCGACCACATCCAGAACTTCGGCCTGAATATCACGCCCTTCCTGGCGCCCGAAGGCACGGGACTTGTTTGGGCCGCTGTCCAAGGCATGGAGGCGATCCCCAACTCGTTCCATGTCCAACAGGAGGCCTCAGCGTCGCTGGTGCAGATCACAAACCTCGGCTTGAGCGTGAAGGACAGCCCCCTCAACACGCTTGTCTTCGTCACCACGCTCGATACTGGAGCGCCGGTTGAAGGCGCGTCCGTCGAAATCCGCACGCTCGACAACAAGGTGTTCTGGAAGGGGGCCACCGACAAAGAGGGTCTGGCTCTAGCCCCCGATACAAAGCTCAGGGGCGAGAAGGGGGGGAACTGGCAGCCGCAGTTCCTGGTCATCGCCCAGAAAGGGCGGGACGCCGGCTATCTCGTAAGCGACTGGAACGAGGGGCTGCAAAGCTGGGAGTTCAACGTGCCTTTCGGCCATGACGAGGATAAGCCGCTTTTGCGCGGGACGGTCTTTGCCGACAGGGGAGTTTACAAGCTCGGAGAAGAGGTCCACCTAAAAGCGATTCTCCGGTCCGACACGCCCAAGGGAATGGCGCTTTTCCCAAAGGACGCGAAAGTTGAAATCGTCGTCAAAGACAGCCGCGACGGCGAACGCGACAAGAGGACGCTGCCTGTTTCGGAATGGGGAAGCTGCGACTGGGTCTTCACGCTTCCCGCCGAAGCGCCGTTGGGGAGCTATACCGTCGTCGCAAAGGTTGACGGACAGCACGGCGCTGTCGAAGGCCGTTTCCTCGTGGCCGCTTACCGCAAGCCCGATTTCCGCGTTGACGTGAACCTCGGCGCGCAGAGCAACATCGCCGGCGTGACGCTCACGGGCGTGATTTCGGGCCGCTACCTCTTCGGCGCGGCGATGGGCGGGCGGCCCGTCCGCTGGACCTTCAGCAAATCCGAACTGCACGAGGTGCCGAGTGCGATAACGGATAAATTCTCGGAAGGGCAGTACGCTTTTCTGAAAGAGTCCTGGACCGGCGAAAATGAGAACGATCGCGACCAGACGGTCGAGCAGAAAGAGGGGACGCTCGGCCAGGACGGCGCGCTCCGCCTTGATCTCTTGACCGGCAAAGCCGCAGGAGTGCCTTACGCCTACACGCTAGAAGGCGAGGTGGAAGACGTCTCGCGCCAGAAGATAGCGGGCCGGGCGAGCTTCGCCGTCGCGCCCGCGCCTTGGTATCTCGCGCTGAAACGCCCCGGCTTCTTCTGCGACACTCAATCCGGGATCAAGTCCGAGGTGGCCGCGGTCAACCAGAGTGGCGAAGCGGTCGCAGGCGTTGCCATCAAAGCGGCGCTGACCCAGATTCAGTGGATCAGCGTGCGGCGCGCCGAAGGCCAGGGAATGTACACGTGGGAGAGCGAAGTCCGCAAGACCGAAGTGTGGAGCAAGGCGCTTGAGAGCGCGAGCAAGCCCGTCGCCCTTGAAGGGGCGATTCCCGAAGGCGGCCTCTACATTCTTTCCGTCACGGCGAGCGACGTGGAGGGGCGAACGACCACGACCGACACCGAGTTCTACGCCTTGGGCGGCGGTTACACCGCGTGGGAGCGCTACGACAGCAACCGCATTGACCTAGTGCCCGAAAAGAAGAACTACAAGCCCGGCGAAACGGCGCGCATCCTCATCAAATCCCCGTGGGAGAAGGCGACCGCGCTTTTGACCGTCGAGCGCGAAGGCATCCGCTCCTACAAGCGCTTCGACCTGACGTCGTCACACCAGACAGTCACCGTGCCTTTGACCGAGGACGAAATCCCCAACATTTTCGTCTCGGTGCTTCTTGTGAAGGGCCGCACGAGCGGCACGTTGGAGAAAGACGGCTCCGACCCGGGCAAGCCCGCCTTCAAGCTGGGCTATACGGAACTGAAAATCGAAAACTCCCGCAAGCGCCTCGCTGTCGCGGCCGGAAGCGACAAGGAGGAGTACCGTCCCGCCGAGAAGGCGCGCTTCTCCGCCGACGTGAAGGATTGCGACGGCAGGCCGGTTGCCGGAGAGGTTACGCTCTGGGCCGTTGACTACGGCGTCCTTTCGCTCACCGGCTACAAGACGCCCGATGTCCTTCCCTCCGTTTGGGTCGCCAAAGGTTTGCAGGTGATGAACGAGGACAGCCGCCAGAAGATAATCAGCCGCCGCGTCATCACGCCGAAGGGCGCCGAAGAGGGCGGCGGCGGCGGTTACGAGCTCGGTCCCGGAACGCAGGTGCGAAAAGACTTCCGCGTGCTGGCCGTTTGGGTCGGCTCCGCGGTGACGGACGCCAAGGGCCACTTCGAGACGGAGGCTTTGCTTCCAGAGTCGCTCACCACCTTCCGCGTGATGGCCGTCGCGCAGGACAAGTTCCACCGCTTCGGCTGGGGAGAGAAAGAGGTCCGCGTCAGCAAGCCGGTCCTCCTGACTCCGGCCTTCCCGCGCTTTCTCTCGTTGTCGGACAAGGCCTACTTCGGAGCGGTCGTGCACAGCCTTCTTAAACAGCCCGGCACGGCGCTCGTGGCGATGAAGAGCCTCGACCCGCAGATTCTTGAAGTGGCGGACAAAGCGGCGCAAAGCGTCGAGGTGCCGGCAAAGGGTTCGGCGGAGGCGCGATTCAACGTCGCCGCCAAAGGCGTAGGCGTAGCGCGGATTCAGATGGACGTGAAACTATTGGGAGAGGAGGACGCCTTCGAGGCCGTGCTTCCGGTCGAAATGCTGGCCTCTCCAGAGGTTGTCGCCGCTTACGGCACGGCCAGCCCGGACGCCAGGGAGACCGTCGAGCTTCCCTCCGGTGTTCTTCCTGACACGGGCGGGCTTCACCTCGAACTCTCGTCAACCGCGATGGTCGGGCTGGGCGAAGGTGCCCGCTACATTGTTGACTACCCGTACGGCTGCGCCGAGCAGCGAGCGTCGTGCGCGCTGGCTCTCATGCTGGCGGCGGACCTTGGCGGCGCCTTCAGCCTTCCCGGCATAGCTCCGCAGGACCTCAAGAACATCACGCAGAAGACGCTTGCGGAACTTGAGGCCTACCAGTGCGAGGATGGCGGCTTTGTCTATTGGCGTGGCGATCCGTGCATCTGGACGTCGCCCTATTTGACCAGCTACGTTCTTTCCGTGATGCAGCGCGGCGTGGCGCTGGGCTATAAGGCCACCCCGAGCGTCCTTGAGAAAGGCTACACCTATCTCGAAAACGCCATGGCTCAGGAGAAGCCCGTCAACGAAAGTTACTGGCCGTGCTACACCGCGTGGCAGGCCTTCGCCTGCAAAGTGCTCGCGGAGGGCGGGCGCAATGTTGACAGCCACGTAACGAGGCTCTTCGGATACAAGGACAAGATGCCGGTCTTCGGCCTCTGCTATTTGTGGGACGCGCTCAAGGCCTCTGGCCGCGCCGCGAGCGAGCCGGCGCAAGAGATCAAGCGGCGCGTCTTGAACGGCATTCTTCCAGAGGGCGGCACTTCTCACGTCGAGGAGCTTGCCGACCCGTATCTTCTCTACTACTGGAACAGCAACATCCGCTCGACCGCGATCGCGCTCGGCTCGATAGTAAACAACAGCGACGATGCCGCCTTGGTGCCGGGGCTCGTCCGCTGGCTGATGAAGGTGCGCAAGAACGGTCGTTGGGGCAACACGCAGGAGAACGCCTGGGCGATGGCCTCGCTCGTTGATTACTACCGCAAGTACGAAAGGGAGACGCCGGACTTCACAGCGGCGGTTGCTCTGGGGCTCAAGACATTGCAGACGTCCGCCTTCAAGGGACGCGACACGAAAGTCAGCGCCAGCGACACGCCCATGGCGCAACTCTTGTCCCAAGGCAAAGCAGGGGAGTCGCTGCCTCTCATCTTCAAGAAGGACGGGACCGGAACTCTTTTCTACGTCGCGCGGTTGAAGTACGCTTCATTCAATCTGGTGAACCATCCGATGGACCAGGGCATTTTCCTCACGCGCGTCTACGAACCGCTCAAGGGCGGCCCGGCCGGCAACAGCTACAAGGCGGGCGACCTCGTTCAGGTAACGTTAAATTTCAAGCTGACGAAGGAGCGGCGGTTCGTCGCCGTCACCGACCCGCTGCCGGCGGGCTTCGAACCGGTCGAATCGTGGTTCGCGACGACGGCGAGAGACCTCGCGAAAGCGCAGAACCAGGACATGGAAGAGAACCAGGAGTGGCTGGAAGCCTGGGAGCGCGGCGGTTTCGACCACGTCGAACGCCACGACGACCGCGTGGTCCTGTTTGCCACGCGCCTGAGCGAGGGCGAGCACGCCTTCAGGTACGTCGTGCGCGCGACCACGGCGGGAACCTTCCGGACCGAAAGCGCCAGCGCGGAAGAGATGTACGAACCGGAGGTGTTCGGCCGCACCGCCAGCGACGTGATAGAGGTGAAGCCATGAGGGAGGGGGCTATGCTAAGGAAAAACGGCGCCTGTTTGGCGATGGCTCTTTGCGCGTGGCTTGGCGCCAGCATCTTCGCCTCCGAAGGAGCCGTTTGGAATTGGAGCGTGGAAGAAACGAATACGAAGGAGCACCCCGTGACGGACTTGCTCCTGGCCGACTGCAACGGCGATGGAATTGACGACCTCTTGGTCTGGGTGTTGGAGAGACGCGGTGAAGGCGAAGGAAAACTGAGATGTTACGCCCTCGACGGGACGAACGGAAAGCTTCTCTGGGCGTGCAAGGAGACCTGTGTAGACGGCCTTCTCCTTTCAGTCAGGATCGGTCAATGGCTGGTTTACGCTGGGACTGGGGCAGAGGAGTGCAGGGTACTCGACCTGCGGACGGGCAAGCGGCTTAAAGACGCTGATCAGAACGTAACGGCCTTTGGGAGAGCGCCCTTCGGTTATCTGGCGGCGCACGAATGGGATGGCGCGGCCGAAGTCGTGACCGTGTATCCGCATCTCTCCGCCGCATACGAGCGAATAGAGAAAAATGGCGCCGTATCGCTGAAAATCGGGGATCTTAACAAGGAGTCCCCCTGTGCCTTTGACGGCGTCCACGCGCTGCTGGTGAGGAAGGAGTCCATCGAGCTCAGGGACAGAAAGACGGGGGCGATCATATGGACCAAGGCCAGTGACGAAGCCAAGGGCATTGTCGGAGCCGCGGTGAACTTCGATGCGGTCATCGTTCGCAGAAAACATCCATCGTGTCTCGAAGCCTATTCGACCGCTTCCGGCGCCCAACAGTGGCGCACGGCGCTATCACGAGAAACAACTGACGAGGGTACGTTTTCAGGGCCTGTCATCGGAGAAGGGTACGTCGCTCAGTGGATGGGAGAAGAGAAGGGGGTGGGCTTCTTTTCACTCAAGGATGGGAAGATGGCTGCGGCGATTCCTAGCTCCGAACGCTGTTTTCTTTCTTCCATCAACAATGGAGCCATCCTGCTCAAATTGCAGAGCGACGCCGCGTATGCCTACCAATTTGGCCACGGACAACCTTTGTGGATGCGCGGTGTGCGCTATGCGAGCGTCCAACCGTGTGGCGATGCCCTCCTGCTTGTTGACAGGATGGAGGGGCAGGTGGAGAAAGTCGAGACTTCCAGCGGAAAAGTGCTGTGGCACAGGGACATCAAATTGTACTGTGGAGATCAGGAGTATCTCCTGTGGCCCGCGACGTTTTCACCGTCAAGCGATGGGCGGTATATGGTACTGTTCAATCACGGTTCGATTGAATTTCTCGATGCGAGGACCGGGGCCACTATCGAGAAAATCGAGCAACGCGAGAGCCTGATGGGAGCCTGGCCCGATCTTCTCACGAACCGGGTCCTCTCGATTGACACGGATGCCGGTGCGAAGATTCACCGCAAACAGTTCCCAGGGGGCGCGATATGCTGCAGGGAGTTTGGAGGCCGCTGCTCGCTGGGCGCGGGGGCGCCGGAACTCCCGATGTTCGAGAACATCTGCATGAACAAGGAGCGGGTGTTTGTCAGTTCCGGCCGGGAGATCGTCTCCGTTGAGAATCCGTGCGCGGGCGCCCAAAGGACGCTTCCAAAGGAGACCGATGGAATAGCCGATTTCATGAATGAGATGCAGCAGTTCCTTCTCATTTGGAGCGGGGGAACATGCCTGCAGTCCGGCATCTGAGGCCGCCGTGTTACCGGCAGCGGCGTTTCCAGTCACCTCGCGCAGGCGCGTCGTTCCGGAAGGTCTCGTGCAGAGTGGCTCCCGACCCGGAATCTGGCGGCATTTAGATGTCCGCTTTTGTTCCCTGTCCCGTATCCCTTGTCCCCCCACTCGGCATTCAACATTCAGCGTTTGGCTATGCCTCGTCTCATATCCCTCATCCATCATCTTCAAGCTGGCGCGGAAACCCTGTGGAGGGTTGAGGGTAGAGGAGACACGGGAAAGATGGTTGAGGAGTCCATTATTGGTTGAGCCCATCTCAAAAATGAGATGAGGACGCGACGGAGGCCAGCCGCTATGCATGGCGAGGAAGCAACTCATGAGCGATGTGGCGCATCGTACGGGCGCGCCGGCGGCGGGCTTCGCATGGCTGCGTTGGCCTCCCTAGAAAGGCCGCCACCCTTATACATTGGCCGGCCGCCTTGTCCTGTGTCAACCCGGCGCCGCGCGCGCGGCCCACCCTGTTTCTGAGACAGGCTCCAGGCGAGGCCCTCTCTGTGATCTCCGTGGTGGTTGAACGTCATGGTGGATTTAATCCGTCGGCGGTTCCTTGTGTTTCACTGGCAATGGTTTTTTAAAAGGAGGTTCTGATGTTGAAGAAGGTGGTTTCAATCCTCGCCATAGCGCTTCTCGCTGTCACCGTATCGGTAGCCGTGTGCGCCGAAGGCAAGAAAGAGGAAACGAAGATCACGAAGGACAAGGTTCCCCAGCCCGTGCTCTCGGCCTTCGAGAAGGTCTATCCAAAGGTCACGGTCAAGGAGTACGAGCAGAAGACGAAAGAAGGCAAGGTCTGGTACTCGATCGAGTTCACCGACGGCGCCGTGACGAAAGAGGCCAAGTACATGGCCGACGGGACGCTCGTGGGAACCGAGGAGGACATCTCCGCCAAGGACCTGCCGAAGGCGGTAAGCAAGGCGGTCGCCGCGAAGTACGCGGGCGCGAAAATCTTTAAGATAGAGAAAGAAACCCGCAACGATGCGGTGCAGTACGAAATCAAGCTGAAGGTGGACGGCAAGCGCCAGGAAGTGAAGTTCAACGACAAGGGCGAAGTCATTCCAAAAGCCAAGCACTGAATTCCCGCCCCGGTCGTTCGCCGAGCCCGTTCGTCCAGGCCCGGCGGACGGCCGTGGGATGGGGCCGCGGCGCGCCGGTAGCATACTCAAGCCGGGCGAACTTCGAAGGAGGCCTTTACGTTGGCAGGCCGTCCCAATATGAAATCTTACTATTCCGAAGTTCTCTCGGCCGAGCGCTTGCGGGCTTGTTGTGGCATGGCGCCAAGGAGAACACGGCAATACCTCGAAGCCGAATTGTCGCACGTTCTTGGGAAAGCCTCGCGAGAAATAGCGGTACTTGAGCTGGGCTGCGGGTATGGCCGTGCTTTGAAGAGGCTGTCCGGCCAAACCAAGAGCCTGGCCGGTATAGACACGTCACTGGCAAGCATTAGGCATTTATCCAACGGGCCGGTGGTCCGCCTCGCCGCTCGCTGGCCGAGACCGCCGGCCAGGAAGCACGAATAGTTGAAATAGACAGATCGAGCGTTTTTTGCGAGATCATCGTCCAATGAGAACAAGAAGGCCCGCGTAACCCCGAATAGAGACGGCGGTGCCAAGTTCTCCGTCCCGCCCCATCCATACCCGCTTCCTCTGACGATACCCCGCCTCTGGTTTTATACTTGGCTCATAGCAACTTCGCGTGGGGTCACCTGGCTTTTTTGTTTCGAGGCAAGAGGCGTTTTAAGAGGGACGGGCCAGTATGCTCTACACCCCGCACTCTCCACCCTCCACCAATTCATCAACCACGTCATCCATTACGGCGCCGGCGCGGGAGTGAATGGAACGGGCGCAAATGGGTGTCAGTGGCGTGGCTTCGGGGTTGACCTCCCAAACTTCAGCTCCGTTGGCCGAAGCAATTCTCGCCAGCGAAGCCGCCGGCTCGACGACGCCGGAGGTTCCTACAACAAGAAAAAGGCCGCAGTTGTCAGCAGCCTCGATGGCCTGGCCGAGGATTGTTTCGTCGAGCGGTTCGCCGAACCAGACGATGTCCGGCCGCAGCAGCGCTTTGCACGAACAGCGCGGCGGCATCTCGGGCAGAGGAACGCGCCGGTCCTCAGCCTTAAAGCTGCACTTGGTGCACCGGACGCGCCAAAGGCTCCCGTGGAGCTCCAGTATACGGCGGCTTCCCGCAATAGTGTGGAGCCCGTCAACGTTCTGCGTTACCAAAGTGCATCTCCCCTTGAACTGGTGCTCCAGTCTGGCGAGCGCCAGATGTCCGGCGTTCGGCGCGCACCTGGCACCCTGCGCCCGCCGGGCTTCGTAGAAACGCCAAACCAGAAGAGGATCGCGCGCGAAACCTTGGGGAGTGGCGACCTCCTCGATTGAATGGTTCTCCCAAAGGCCTCCGGCGCCCCGGAAAGTGGCGATCCCGCTTTCAGCAGAAACGCCGGCGCCGGTTAGGACCGTTATGCTGTCATACTTGGCCATCCCAAACCTCAAGGACCCAGGAGAGCGGAATCGGCCCTTCGCGGACCAGCGCTGGGCGCTCTCCCGTAACGTCCACGACGGTTGAGGCGCGGCCGCGCGGAGATGGGCCGTCATCCAGGACCAGAAGCTCGGAGGCGTCATGAAACGTCGCCATTATGGCGGAAGCCTCGGTGAGCGGGGTTTTGCCTGAGAGGTTGGC
>JBBIMN010000054.1:0-10523 GCA_037444385.1 Acidobacteriota bacterium
CGTTTCTACTCTTATCTCCATAGGAAGCTCCTCTCTATAAAACTAGTAGTAGTAGTGCCTGTGGAACCTGTGGAAAAAACGGCAACCTCCACCTTCTCCCGGCGTTGCGGTAACAATCTTTTCTCGGAAAAAGGGAGCGCCTCCTGTCAAAAACTCCAAAAGCCGGATAGCGCCGCCCGTTAAATAATTTATCCACAGCCTCTTTCCAACAGAACAAGAAAGACTCATCTGAAAGAATTCAGAAACATGTTAATGCGCTGTCTAAAAGCAGGGTCCGCGGTGATTTGAGCCTCAACCTTCCGTATGGAATGCAGAACCGTCGAGTGGTGCTTCCCCCCGAACTTTCGCCCTATCTCCGGCAAGGAGGCGCCGGTCAATTCTTTACAGATGTACATGGCAACCTGCCTTGGCAGAACAATCTCCGCCTTGTTCGTCTTTGATTTTATATCCTGGAGTTTGAGTTTATAGGACGCCGCGACGTGTTTTTGAATCGCCTCCACGGTCACGACCCGCCCGTCTCCCTTAAACAGTGCATCGAAAGTCTGCCTGGCGAGGTCGAGGGTTATGGGAAGCCCCTTAAAAGAAGAGAATGCAACAAGGCGGACAAGGCACCCTTCAAGCTCCCTGATGTTATTGCTGATGTTGGAGGCGACGTAAAGGGCGACCTCTTCGGGAAGCTTGACGCCGTGAGATTCGGCCTTTTTGTACAGAATAGCGACCCTGGTCTCAAGCTCCGGCGGCTGAATGTCGGCGATGAGCCCCCATTCAAACCTGGAACGAAGCCGTTCCTCGATGCCGTCTAGCTGTGAAGGCGGACAATCGCTGCTTATGACCACCTGCTTTTGCGCCTCGTACAGGGCATTGAACGTGTGAAACAACTCTTCCTGAGTGCCCGCTTTGCCGGCCAGAAATTGAACATCATCGAGCAAAAGGACGTCAACGTTGCGGTATCTGTCCCTGAACTCAAACTGCTGCCTGTGAGCGATAGAGGAGATCATCTCGTTGGTGAAACGCTCTGCCGAGATATAGACGGTGGACAGCTTTGGCCAGTGCACCTTCATGTCGGCCCCAATGCTCTGCATGAGGTGGGTTTTGCCGAGGCCGACACCGCCATAGATGTATAGCGGGTTGTAAGACTTGGACGGGCTCTGCGCGACGGCCTGGCAAGCGGCGAAGGCGAACTGATTTGAAGGCCCGATCACGAAACCATCGAATTTATAAGAGGCGTTGAGCGGGGTGGCTTGCTCGCGCGCCTGCCCGTAGGGCGGCTCGGCCTCTTCGGAAGTCTTTGCTTTCGCGCGCTGGGGCAAAGGTGAAAGGGCGAGTTCCTCTCCCAGCGCGGCCGGGTCGTCAACGAGTTCAACCGCGAGGTCTTGCAGGCCAAGCTCGACAAGCACCTCTTGAAAAAGCCCGGCGTAGTTCTCTCCGATAAAACGCCTTGCCATGGGATTGGGCGCCAGCACCATCAGCGAGGCTCCCTTGATGGCAAGCGGCCTCAGTGGGCAGAACCACGTCTTGTACACGGCGGCCGGTACCCTGTTTTTTACGGCCCGGATCACCTTTGTCCAAACGTCTTTAGGCATTTTTATCCACAGCATTTCCACAGATGTGGAAAACCAGGGGCCATTGTACCACGGAAAGAAACCGGGGAAAAGGTGTGTTACTATTCTTTCGAAGAACATTGCCTTGGCCGCCACATCAATAAAGAAAAGCGCCCAAGGCAAAAGGAGGCTGGTTTGGCCGTGAACGATCTGGTAATCGGCGCCGTAGGGCGAGGTGGGGACGGGGTGGTCCTCAGCGGCGAGCTATTGATGGCCTCGGCCGCTTCGCAGGGCTTGTACGGCTATATGGTTCAATCGTACGGGCCGCAGATCCGAGGCGGGGAATCGTCTTTCCGGGCGAGGTTTAGCAAAGTCCAGGTCTCATCTCCAGGAGATTTCCTCGATCTTCTCGTCGTTTTTGACTGGGGGGCGTACAAGATGTTCAAACAGGAGCTTAAGCCGAAAGAGAATGGCTTCGTGCTCTTTGACGAAGAGAACCCGGCGCCGGAGGGCGACGTATTACTAAGCATCGTTTCCCAGGGCCGAGCGCTGGCCGTGCCATTCGCGAAGCTTTCCAAGGAGGCGGCCGGAGGCTTGCAGGGTAAGAACGTAGTGATGCTGGGTGTCCTGTGCGGACTCTTCGGTTTTGATGCTGCGGGAGTAAAGGCAGGCATCGAAAAGAAATTCAAAAAAAAGAGCGAAGACGTCGCCAGCAAAAACTTGGCCGCCTTTGAGGCGGGCCTCTCCTACGGCGAGGCGAACAGCACCTATGAGACCCAGAAGATGCGCCTGGAATACGTTCCCGGGCGGCCCCCCAAGCTGGTTCTCTCGGGCAACGAGGCGCTGGCGCTCGGCGCGCTCCACGCGGGATGCCGGTTCTACGCGGGTTACCCGATCACCCCATCCTCCGAGATTCTCGAATTTATGGGCAAGAACATGCCGAAGTTCGGCGGCAGTTTCATTCAGGCCGAGGACGAGCTGGCCTCCATCGGAATGATCTTGGGCGCTTCGTTCGGCGGGACCAAGGCGATGACGGCCACGTCCGGCCCCGGCTTCTCGCTGATGGCGGAAATGCTCGGGCTCGGCTCCATGATGGAGATTCCAGCCGTCATCGTTGACGTGCAGCGGACCGGGCCTTCGACCGGCATACCGACGAAGAGCGAACAGAGCGACCTCTGGCAGGCCGTCTTTGGGACGCACGGGGACGCGCCGCGCGTCGTGCTGGCGCCATCGGACGTTGAGGACTGTTTTCACGCCGCCGTTGACGCCTTCAACATCGCCGAGGAGTACCAGTTGCCGGTCGTTATTCTGAGCGACCAACTTCTGGCGCAGCGCAAGGTCACGCTCCCGCCGCTGCCCCTGGACAAGCCGGTTTCAAACCGCCGCCAGCCCGAAGAAAAAGATCTCGCGGACGGATACAGCAGATACCGCCTCGGCGGCCCGGACGGAGTCTCGCCGATGGCGGTGCCGGGGGATCCACGCGCGATCTACCAGACAACGGGCCTCGAACACAACGAAAAAGGGGAACCCACCTCCTCTTTCGAGCTTCACGAGGAGATGAACGAGAAACGTTACAAGAAGCTCAAGGCGATAGCGGAGCGTTACCACTACGTGAGGCATTACGGGCCGCAGGGCGCCGAAATCGGCATCCTCGCGTGGGGTTCAAGCAAGGGCGCCATCAAAGAGGCCGTGACAAACGCCAACGCTTTGGGCCGAAAGGTGGCCGCCTTCATCCCCGAGCTTCTCTACCCCTTTCCAAAACGTGAGCTTGAATCTTTCATAAAACCGCTGAAGCGGATAATCATCCTGGAGCTTTCCTACTCCGCCCAGTTCTACAAATACCTGAGGACGTTTTTGGAACTGCCCGAGGAGCGGGTGCTTCTTAAAAAGCGCTCCGGCGGGACGTTTCTTGGGGTGGCCGAGGTGGAGTCGGCGATAGAGGAGGCCTTCAAATGAGCGCGCAAGTGATGAAGCCCAACAACTACAGGAACCCCCTCAAACCGGTGTGGTGTCCGGGGTGCGGCGACTTCGGCGTCGTCGCGGCCCTCTACCGCGCGCTGGCGCAGCTTCAGCTTCCACCCGAGAAAGTCGCCGTCCTTTCGGGGATCGGCTGCTCGTCGCGCCTGCCCGGATACATGGCCACTTACGGCTTCAACGGCGTCCACGGCCGCGCCCTGCCCGTCGCCACGGGCCTGAAAGCATCGAGGCCCGACCTTACGGTGATCGTGGCGGGCGGCGACGGCGACGGCGTCTCCATCGGCGCGGGCCACTTCATTCACACGGCGCGCCGCAACGCCGACATCACCTACGTAATGATGGACAACCAGATATACGGCCTGACCAAAGGCCAGGTGGCCCCCACGACCCCGGCTGGAGACAAGACCAAGTCCACGCTCTACGGCAACCCCGATCCCCCCGTTGATCCATGCGAGCTGGCCATCGCCGCCGGCGCCACGTTCGTGGCGAGGACTTTCTCCGCCGACATGAAGGGCCAGGTCGAGATTCTGACGCAGGCGATCCAGCACAAGGGTTTCTCCATGGTTGACATCATCAGCCCATGCGTCACCTTCCGAGGCGACGGCCAGTACGACTTCTGGAAACCCAAGCTCAGAGCGCTTCCCGAAGGTTACGACCCGTCCAACAGGGCTGATGCGATGCGTTTCTGCCGCGAGGAGGGAGTCTTGACGACGGGAATTCTCTTCAGGAATGCGCGCCCCGGCCTCGTGGAGCACCAGGAGCAGATCCGCAAAGCGTCGGGCTACAACCCTGCCTCGCCGCCGAAAATCGAAGAGTTGGTGAGAACTTTCTATCCCTAGGCCTTCAGGCTCGCGATGTCAATGACGAAGCGGTAGCGGACGTCTCCCTTGACGACGCGCTCGTAAGCTTCGTTGATCTTCTGGATCGGAATCACTTCAACGTCCGAGACGATTTTGTGGGCGGCGCAGTAGTCGAGCATCTCCTGAGTCTCTGCTATCCCGCCTATGAGCGACCCGGCGAGGCGCTTGTTTCCGCCGATCAGTGAAAAGGCATGAACGGGCGTGGGCTCCGGCGGGACGCCAACCACGACCATCGCGCCCTGCACTCTGAGCAATCCAAGATATTTGTTGTAGTCGTGCTGGGCCGAGATGGTGTTGATGATCAGGTCGAAGCTGCCGGCGAGCTTTTCAAAAGTTGAATCGTCAGAACTCAACCCAAAACCGTACGCCCCCAGGCGCCGCGCGTCCGCCTCCTTTGACCGCGAAGTCGAGAGCATCGTCACTTCCGCGCCCATCGAGGAGGCTAGTTTCACGGCCATGTGGCCGAGGCCGCCGAGGCCCACGACGCCGACGCGGTCCCCCTTCTTGCAGTTCCACTGCCTGAGCGGCGAGTAGGTTGTGATGCCGGCGCAGAGAAGCGGCGCGGCTCCCGCCGGATCAAGGCCCTCCGGGACTTTCAACGTGAACCGTTCGTCCGTGACGACCTGCGCGGAGTAGCCACCGAACGTGAGCGTCTTGCGGTCCATCTCCGTCCCGTTGTAGGTGAAGGCGGCACCCTTCTCGCAGAACTGCTCCAGTCCCCGCCTGCACGGGCCGCAATCGCGGCAGGAATCAACCATGCACCCGACTCCAGCCATGTCGCCCACCTTGAATTTCTTGACGAGGGCCCCGGCCTTGGCGACGCGGCCCACGATCTCGTGGCCCGGCACCATCGGGAAAAGGCCGCCGCCCCACTCGTCGCGCGCCTGGTGAATGTCTGAGTGGCAGACGCCGCAGTAGAGTATGTCAATCAGAACGTCGTGCTCGCCCGGCTCGCGCCGCTCGATGGCAAACGGGGCCAGTGGTGATTTGGCGGCTGGTGCCGCGTATGCGGGAACCTTGGACATTTTCAACCCTCCTCCTCGGCAGTCAACTCTTGTCTATGGCCTTCATGGCGTAGGCGTGATAGCGCTCTCCGGCCGTCTTTCCCTGCGGCGCGGCTTCGGAGATTCGCCGCAGATCGTCGGGCGACAGAGAGACGTTCAGCGCCGCCAGGTTCTCCTCAAGATATTTTCTGCGCTTGGTGCCCGGGATCGGGACGATCTCTTCACCCTGGGCCAGCACCCACGCGAGCGCGAGCTGCGAGGGAGTGCAGCCCTTCTCCTTCGCCAGAGCCTCGACGCGCTCGACCATGCGGACGTTCTCGAAGAAGTTCTCGCCCTGGAAACGAGGGTGGTTGCGCCGGTAATCGTCCTCGGGAATGTCCTCCGGGCGGCGGAATCGGCCCGCGAGAAATCCTCGGCCCAAGGGGCTGTAGGCGACGAAGGCCACGCCCAGCTCTCGGCACGCTGGAAGAATCTCCGGTTCGGGGTCGCGCGTCCAGAGCGAATACTCCGTCTGCAGCGCAGAAATCGGGTGGACGGCGCACGCGCGGCGCAGCGTCCTGGGCGACGCCTCCGAAAGGCCTAGGTGGCGGACCTTTCCCTCTTTCACGAGGACGGCCATCGCCCCCACCGTCTCCTCGATAGGAACCAGCGGGTCCACCCGGTGCTGGTAGTAGAGGTCAATCGTCTCGACGCCGAGGCGCTTCAAACTCGCGGCGCAGCACGCCTTCACATAGTCTGGCCGCCCGTTGACACCCAGGAACTCCCCGTTCGGCCCGCGGACGTTGCCGAACTTCGTCGCGAGAAAAACGTCCTTCCGGCGGCCACGGATCGCCTTGCCGACAAGCTCCTCGTTGGCCCCGACGCCGTACATGTCGGCCGTGTCGAGAAGCGTCACTCCCAAATCCAGCGCGCGGTGGATCGTGGCGATGGACTCCGTCTCGTTGCGCCCCGCGTAAAACTCCGACATTCCCATGCAGCCAAGCCCCAAAGCCGAAACTTCGGGGCCGCCACGGCCCATCCTGCGCTTTATCATTTCATGCCTCCGCGCGCCCTAAAGCGGGCGCGGCCATGATGGAATTGTACTCCTCGCGAAGCGCCGCCGCTCTTCTATCACACGTACCGCGTGATGCGGGAGAGCGGATGACGGTGGTGCGGGAATCCCTCCTCCGCGCCTTTCCCAATGGCGACAAGGGCGGGAATGCGCACGTGCCCGGGAAGGCCAAGAAGTTTCTTGACGGCGTCGGGCTCGAAGCCCAGCATGGGCGAAGTCTGATAGCCGTGCGCCTCGGCGACGAGCATCAAGTATCCCAGCGCGATGTAACCCTGGCCGGCCCCGAAGGCTTCGCGGTCGGCTTCGTTCAGCGGCGAATACGAGCCGAGGATGAGCGAGCGAAGGTGCGCCTTGCCGTCCGCTTCCATTCCGGGAGGAAATATCTCGTCAACCGCCGCAAGCGTATCGGCCACGTCGGTGTAGAGCACGATCACGGCGGGCGCGGATATAACCTGCCGCTGGTTGTAAGCCGCCGCCGCAAGCTTTTCCTTGACTTTCGTATCTTCCACGACCACGAAGCGCCACGGCTGCGTGTTGTAAGAAGATGGAGCGAGGCCGGTGACCCGCAGAATCTCGTCAATCTCTTCACGCGGAACCGGCTCCTGCTCGAACTTGCGTATCGAACGGCGGCGCTCCGCCGCCTCGTCAACCGTCAATGCCGTTCTTTCCGTCTTCGCCATTCACATCTCCTTGCCAGAGGCAATCGCTATTCGGCCCATGGGATATTTTAACCCGAACGCGAAAAGCCATATTCCCGCCGTGCGGCCGGACTGTTTTCGAGCGCCGGGCGGAGAAAATGTTTCTCCACCCGGCTTGCTGTTTGCTGCGACCGGCTTCACTGTGTGGCTGGAGCGGCGCGCATGACCCTCTCCCGCCGTACCTGGCCGTTCACGAAAAAGACCTTTCCCCAAATATTGCCGTACCCTTCAACGGAGCCGTTCGTTCGTCGTTGCCGTCGCCGTCCATGTCTCCGGTGGCCTAGCTCTCTGGTGACAGGCCGCCGGCCGGAGTCGTCTGGTATTGAACATTCCCGGCTTGGTCAAGCAGCGTAAGGGTGTCGCCCGTGCCACCACGAGCTGCAATCCAGATTCTAGGCCCCGCTACGCTGCGCCCCAGACGGAAGGCGAAGTTCCAAGCTCCAGGAGAAGAGAACGACCAAATGATTTGCCCAGTCTGGCCATTCAGGGCGAAGAGCGTGTCCGTACTTCGGAAAAGAAGGTCCTTCGCTCCGTCCCCGTTGAGGTCCACGAAGACCGGCCCCGCCGCGTCTTGAGTGTTGCATTCACCAGCGCAGTATGGGGAGAAGGGCGCCGGGAAATCGTGCCGCCAGATGACCGTCCCGCCGAGGTTGGCCATGAGAACGGCCGCGGTACTATTTTTTTGAATCGTACATCCCAAGGCAGACCTGGTTTGTGCCGCCCGCAGCGTCGTCGCGCGCGCCCAGCATGAAGGCGCCGTCCCACGCATCCGTTGGCTGGTCCCACGCCGCGATCACTGGAAAGTAAAGCCACCACGGATCGAAAACCTGCCGGGTCTTGGGTGTAACGTTGCTTTGCGCCGCGCAACCGTTCCCGCCGGTGGCAAGATGCAGGCCGGCACGCGCCGCCGTTTTCCACGAAACTTTGCAGCGCCGCGTGCTCGGCGGAGCCCGAACGAAGGCCGTACAAAGAGCCGGTCGGAAGGACAAGAACCTTCTGCTTCACAGGGTCCGCGTCCAAAAACCCGCGCTTTGGCGGCATGGCGGCGGCCTGCCAGCTTGATAGTTTGTAGACTGTAGGCTGTTAGCGGCAGCTTGCATTCCCCCTAACAGCCTTCAGCCTATAGCCTAGCAGCCTGCCTTTAGCAAAGAATGTCCCTCCAGCAAGCCGTTTAGAAGAGTTTCCAGATGCGGAGGAAGACGACCCGCTGGCCCTTAACGGCGGGGATGTCGCTGTGCATGGCGTACCCCACGCTGGCGGTGATATAGGTGTGGCCCGGGCCGCCCACGGCCGCGATAAGGCCCACGCCCGTGTGGTCCTGCCAGGGGCCCTGCAACCGGTCCCACTGAACCCGCGCCCGCTGTACCGCCAGGCCGAGGTGAACCACGTCGGCTAGATTGAAGGTGTAGGAGAAGGTGCCGATGGCCCCGCGCTCGAATCGCACGCCGCTCCCGCTGAAGCCGGCGAGCGACTGCGGCCCCATCCAGGTAAACTGGTAGCGGCTGAAGCGGTCCAGGCGTTCCCCGTCCAGCCACGTCAAACCCACGGCCAGTTTCTGCGTAGTGGTGAGGGAGAAGCTCTGGCTGAAGGCCAGGCTCCAAAGACGGTAGTCCCGGCTGCGGGAATCTTCGTCCTCTCGGCCCGGCAGCCCCCACCGTTGCCAACGGGTGCGGCGGTTGATTTCCCACTTGGCCTCGGTGGAGAAGCCCTTCCAAACACCGGTGAAATCCAGGCCGGTCCCGAGGTTGAAGTGGTTGGAGGGCATGGAGAAGAGGGGCGAGGTTACGTAGGCCGGGCGAAACCCCAGGTAAGTCACGTCTAAAGTAAGCGCCAGCTTGGTGGCGGGCGTGATCCGCCAGCCCAAACTTCCTCCCAAGTTCTCGCTGAAGTCTTTGATGCGTTCCTGGCGGTCTTCCTGGCCGTTGAGATAGACGCGGTCGAGCATGGGCAGTAGAAAGAAATTGCCGTGCAGCTCGCCGTCCATCTTCGGCCAGAGGTTCACCTTGGAGAGGATGAGCGTGTTCAGCGCCCCCGAAGCGAAGATCTGCATTTGCGAACGGGTGTCCCTCCAATCCGAGTTGAAGTACTCCATCCCTACCAAGGGCACGGTATTGGAAAATCCTGGATCGTGATAGAGCCCGGCCACGCCGAGAAACCAGCTATGTTTCGGTTTCATTCGAAGGTGGCGGCCGCCGCCGGCGTCTCTGACGAGATATCGGTAGCCGGGGGGGGCCTGCTGAAGGATCGGGCGGTTGCCGCGCTCTTCCTGGGCGAAGGCCTCCTTGTAACGGGGATTGTTCACCTCGACATGGCTGAAGGCCACCTTTCTGGATGCTTGCATCGTCACCGGGCCCATCGAGAAGACCTGCAACCCCTCGGCCGATGAGATCAACCAGTAGGTTCTGCCATCTGGTCCATTGAACGGGGCGAAGTGGCTGGTCTCCCGGTCGCTCGCGATGAGGCGGTCAGGGTGGTCCACTTGCACTTCCATCTTCACCATGACAAAGCTCTGCGTGTCCACCCACGCCAGCCCCTCGTAGAGGTTTCCTTTGGTGCCCGGGGCTGGCGTGAAGGCGAGTTCGTAGCAATCGTGGCCATCGGCCTTGCCCTGTCCGATGTAACGGTACCTGTATGCATGGCCGAGGGTAAGAGTCATGGGCAGGGTGTCGGCCTCTTCCGGCTCAATGATCGGCAGTTCGGGAATTTTCCCCTTCCACGGCAACCCGCCCAGCAGGAGCGCTTTCTGCACCCAAGCGGAGCCTTGTTCCTGGGAATGAAAAAACTCGTTGAGAAAGGTGACGGGCAGCGTTCCCGTTCCGCCCGGCATTTGAAAGTCATAGTCCACGCGGGCTTGGGCCGTGTAGTTTTGCAAGAAAAGATCCTGCTCCTCCTGGACAGCCTGGTGGCGCGCGAGGATGACCGCCACGGGTAGGTGGTAGTCTCCCACCACCGAGAGGGACTGTTCGCCCGCCAAGGCGTTGTGCCGCCACTCGAAGAGCAGGAGCAACGGCGTACCTTGCCAGGGAACGCGCAAAACGGTCTCCTCCTTGCCCAGATCGGAAGCGGCCTCAATGGGAAAGGGGGCGCCCGATGGCAAGGGATAGGCCTTGGGGGCGGAAAGGCCGAGCGTTGGCAGGTGTAGATCAAGAAGCGCTACAGCGGAACCCTCGCGCGCCGGGACCAGGACTATTCCTTGCAGCAGTGAGTCCGGGGCTAGAAGGTTGATGAGGCCGATGTCCAGCCGCGGCCCCGATGGCCCCGCGAGGGAGGTGGCCTCGGTAGCGTAACCCGATCCCATGGTTGGTGGCAGGTCGGCTCGCAGTTCGAGCAGCGCCTTCCAGGCCACCTCGAGCGATTCGCCCTCCACGTCTGTGCAGGTCACATCCTTGTCG
>JBBIMN010000055.1:0-6090 GCA_037444385.1 Acidobacteriota bacterium
CTGGATGGCGAGATTCTGTAAAGCGCGGCCGTATCGTAATCGGCCACCCAGAACGCTTCGCCGTCCCACGCAAGTCCCATAGGCGTTGAGAAAGGAAGATTGATGCTCTGGAGAACCTCGCCTGGAATGGGCGGCGTGGCTGCCGCTGTTGTCAAAACCGCCGTCATTAGTACCACCAGCACCAACAACCGTTTCTTGGTCATCGTTCCCTCCTTTCGGCGCCAGGACAAAAAAGGCGTCTTGCCCAAGGCTGAGTGTACATCCATGAACTGGCCATTGGAAGGGGTTTTCGGGCGCGCATGGGTCTTCTATTCCAGGAGGGACGGCCCCTTCAAAAAACGGCCCGCCAGAAAGTATTACAAATTCGTAACGGGCGGTGAAAATCTAAAGTGTTGGGTGAGGTTTCTTGTGTGTTAGGAAAGGTTGTGCAATGCCCGTCGGTATTGAGTTTGAGCACACAAGACTTTTCCGCTTTCTCTGTGGAAAACCTTGTGGATAACATTGTGGATAACCTCTGAAGTAAAGACAGGACAAGCATATTGCGAATTCAGCACGTGGCAGTAACAGCATTGATAATCAATGCCGTTAGCCCTAACCTACGGCTATTCAAGGGGTTGTCTTGCGCCAAGTGAACGTCCACCATTCGCCGTCGCTCCGCTTGTCTAAAACCTCCAAAAGGCTCGCCGATGCTAGGTCCTGCAGGCCAGCCCCCTTTTCGCGCGAGATGCCGCTCGCGATCAGAAAGCCTCCGCTCTGAACCCGCGCGCAGAGCTCGGGAAACAGGTCGGCCAGTGTTTCGGCGAGGATGTTAGCGATGACGCAGCCAAAGCTCCCGCGCACAGAGCCGGCGCTTCCGGCGAATAGGACGCACCGCGCATGGTTCAGTGCGAGAGTCTCGCTTGCCACCCTGCACGCATCCGGGTCGTTGTCGCACGCGACCACGAGAGGGCAGCCGTCAAGCGAGGCGGCCACGGCGAGTATCCCTGACCCACAGCCCACGTCTAGGACGCTTTGAGGCCTTGCGGGCAAAGCCTCCCACGCGCGAAGGCATGATGCGGTCGTATAGTGCTCGCCCGTGCCGAATGCGCTGCCTGGTACGAGCCGAATGGGTATCCGTCCAATCCAAGGGTTTTCGATGGTTTCCGACGGGAGCACCGCGAAGCGGCGCCCGGCCGGAAGAGGAGACAGCGTGGCCTGGTAACGCGCCGCCCAGTCCACCGGAGGTTCATCCTCCCAAGACAACTTCACTTTAGGGTAACGCTCGGAAAAATGCCGAGGCATTTGGAAATCGCCGCCGCAGTAAACGCGCCACGTTTTCACGCTGATTTCCCATAGCGCCCTGGCGCCAGATTGGTAAAGGCTCTCCCAAAGCTCCGAGGGAAGGGCCGCCGACGCCTCGATTACCAGCACGCGCTCAGGCGCCGAGGAAGAGGAGCGACAACCGCGGGAGGTGGAAGAACCGGAGCGCGGCTTGCCGGGCGAGCCTTTCGGCCGTTGTCTCAAGGACTTTTTCGTCAAGGCAATCACCTCCTGCTTCCATGAGCCTGGACCTCGCCTCTCGCCGCCAGCGAGTGACCTGGGAGGCGGGGCTTTCAAGAAGCACCAAACGTCCAAGTTCTTCATCCAGGGGAGCGAGCGTTTTTTCGAGGGCGGCCATGCCAGAACCTGGATCCATTCCCTTGAGCTGGCCGGCGGCCTCTGAACAGAAGCGTGATACGACGGACATCGAGCCGCCTCGCGCCTGATCGCCGGCGAACGCCTCAAGGGCAGCGGCTCTCGCTTCAAGGAAGCGCTCTATCCTTGCACCAACCGGCTCGCCGGCTGGCTGGCCGGCGGCGCGCCCAATCTCCGCCGCCCTCAGCGCATAGAGCGCCCCGGCCACCCGTGGTTCGGCGAAGGAGAGACAGACGGCGCGGCGCGGCGGCACCCTCCTTTTAGCCAAGCGAGCGAAGTAGTCCCTCACCCCCTCCTCGACGGCTTCTATGGGCACGCCCGCGGCAAACCACTCCGCCGTCTTCTCGAAGTCAAGTGGAGACAGGAGAAGCGGCGCGCCTCGCTGCTGGCAGAAGATTGCCTCCACGCGATCGAAGTAGGCGAGTATGTCCCTGTCGTTCAAAGATTTTTCTCGTAGATTATGCGGAGCCCTTCGAGCGTAAGGTCTTCGTCAACCACCTGAATGGATTTGCACTCCGGGGCGATCGCGGAGGCAAGGCCTCCGGTGGCCACGACGGTCTTGACCTCTCCGAACTCGCGCTTCATTCGTTTCAGTACCCCTTCCAGCAAACCTATGTATCCCCAGAAAAGGCCTGATTGCATCGAGGCGACCGTCGAGCGTCCGATCACTCTAGCGGGTTTGGCGATCTCAACCTTGGGAAGCTTCGCGGTTCGCTCAAAAAGGGCCTCCGCCGAAATGCCGAGCCCAGGCGCGATGACGCCGCCCAGGTAGCCGCAGCCGTCGCCAAGCATATCGAAGGTGGTTGCGGTGCCAAGGTCCACGACGATCGCCGGGGCCTCGTATTTGGCGCAGGCGGCAACGGCGTTGACCACCCTGTCGGCGCCGACCTCGGCGGGATTGTCGTAGTGGATCTTGAGACCGGTTTTCACGCCAGGCGCCACGAAGAGCGGGGTCCGGCCGAAGTAGCGCTTGACCATGTCGCGCAACTGGAGGTCTGCTGGCGGAACGACCGAACAGATGGCCACGCCCTCGACATCTTGCAGTGAAAGGCCGTTCAGGTGGAAGAGGCTTTGGAGAACGGCGCCCCATTCGTCCATCGTTCGCTGGCGGGCGGTCGTAAGCCGCCAATGGTAAACCAGCCGCTTCTCCTGGTATAGCCCGACCGTCGTCTGGGTGTTTCCGACGTCCATGACCAGGATCATTTTCAACCTCCAAGTTTCAAGAGCGTGACTTCGCCGGCGCGGACTTTTTCCACGCCGTTGCCCGTTTCCAAAAGAAGCTCTCCGTCCTCGGATATCGAGAAGAAACGGCCCTCGATGGCCCCTTCTCCAGCGGCCACGCGCAACAGGCCGCCCTGTTCGTGAATCCACGAGCCTTCGGCCGAGGTGACGAGCGCGGCCGGGTCCGACAACGCCAGCGCAACAAGAGGCTCAAGAGACTCGATGACCAAAGATGCGGCAAGTTCAGGTTCGACATCGCGGCCAGATTCGATTCTGGCGGATGTCGCGGTTTCGCGAATCTCCGGCGGAAAATCCTTCGGCCCCTGCCCAAGGTTCACGCCTATTCCAAGCACAAGGCCCTGCAAGGAGTCGCCGTTGAAGCGGCCTTCGAGCAAAATTCCGGCGATCTTGCGCCCATTGGCCAGGACGTCGTTTGGCCACTTCAGTTTGCAGCCAAGGCCCAAGGCGGCAAGCGCCTTCATTACAGCCAAGGCGCCGGCAAGCGGAAGGCAGGTGACGCCTTTGCGGGCATCCCGCGGCCAGAGAGCAACGGAAAGGGCCAGAGACTTGCCTCCGGAGGAATGCCATGAACGCCCCAGCCGCCCCCGGGCGTCCGTCTGATTGTCCGCGATCACTACCGCGCCATGGGCCGAGACTCCGTGCAGCGCGAGTAATTCGCGGGCCCTGTCGTTGGTGGAGCCCAGTTCAGCGTGACACTCCAGCATTCTTCCAAATTTGCCGGCCAAGCGGCTTGACACGGCGTCGCGGTTCATGGAGCTGCCGGCTCGATGCGCTTCATTGGGTTGCTGATTCAATCTTGAACGAGATGTCGCAGGCCGGCGCGGAATGGGTGAGAGCCCCGATGGATATGAGGTCAACGCCGGTCACGGCGGCTCGCGCCAGCCGGTCGAGCGTCATGTTGCCGGAAGCTTCCAGGACTACGCCTGGCGGACGTTCCCGCGCGGCGGCGCTCATTTCCTCCTCGCCCATGTTGTCGAGCATTATGATGTCCGCGCCGGCCACCACCGCCTCCCTGAACTCGGAGATGTTTTTAACCTCCACCTCAACGCGCCACAGCGGGCCTGAAGCCACCTTGGCGCTTCGCACGGCCTCCGTTATGGAGCCCTTCGCCTTGATGTGGTTGTCCTTGATGAGGATCGCGTCGGACAGCCCCATGCGGTGGTTCAATCCGCCTCCAACGCTTACGGCGTACTTCTCGAAAAGCCTCAACCCGGGCGTGGTCTTTCGCGTGTCGCAAACCCGGCATCCCGTCCCCGCCACCGCCTCGCTTGCCCGCCTGGAGAGCGTCGCGACGCCGCAGAGCCGCTGCAGCAGGTTCAGCGCCGGGCGTTCGGCCAGAAGCAGCGCCGGCAACGGTCCCTCGGCGCGCCCCATGACCGTTCCAGGTTCCACGATCGCGCCATCCGCGACCAGTGCCTCGACTGCGCACGAGGGATCGGCAATTTGAAAGGCCCTCAGGGCGCTGGCGGCTCCGCACGCTACCAGGACCTGCTTGGCCAGGAAGAGCCCGCTTCCGCTGCCGCGGATGCCCAAAGACTCGGTGGTCTTGTCGCCGTAAGGGGCGTCCTCGCGAAACGCCCGCCGAAACAAGGCGTCAACAGCGCCCGCACTCAGTTTCGAGCCCATAGTATCCTCCGCGGCGAGTTCAAGCCTTTGCGCTTCAGCCATGCGGCCAGGTCGTCTTTAAGCGCCTCGACCTGAAAGCGAACGTTTTTATCGCTGCTGGAAAAAATGAGATCATTGCCTCGGCAGTAGGCCCGGAAGTCACCGTGCCTGGCGGCGGGAACGCGCGACGCCATAAATGCAAGCACCACGGTTTCCAGAGAGACGGCGGGGAAGGCGCGTTCCGAGATGTCGCCGATGGAACGAAAACCGCGCCCGCGCATTCGCCTCACCCCTCTCCGTCGGCAAAGGAATTCCACTCCTTGCAGTTTGGACAGCGGTGAAGCACTTCACTCGTCTTGTAACCGCAGTACATGCAGGTGTAGGCGTCATTCATCAGTTCGCTGTCGGACAATTGCGCGGCGGCCTCGCGAGTGAGGCTCTCTCCCAGGAGGTTCTTGTGCACGAGGCCCCAAAGCGTCCGCTGGATAAGCCTGGACCTTCCGAAATGGCGGACCATGTCCCTGACTATTGATGGCACCTGCTCGGTTCGGCGAAGCTCAAGGCATTCCTCGAGGTACCGAATCAGAGCCCTTTTCTGGTGGTGCTCGCTGGCCAGCCGGTTCAAGGTCTTGAGGTAACTTTCCTGGTCATCAAGCTTGAGGTAGATTTCCTTCAACAATCCAAGTGCCATGTAGGATTTATACGGCATTTCCCGAAGCGCCCGTTCGAGCAGCCTCACGGCCCGCCGTGGCTTCTCCTTGGCGAGGTAGATGTTGGCGAGAAAAATGTACGCCAGCATATTTTCCGGCAGCAGACGAATGGCGCGCTTCAGGAACCATGCGCCGCGGAAGAACGCGCCGGATTCGGCCATCCCCTGGCCACGTTGCGCCAGGAGGTACGAAAGCGCCCTCTGATCCTTGTGGCGCTGAACCTTTTGGAGCATGAGCGCATACTGGTAGGCTTCGTCCCACTGCTTGATGTCTTCGGACAGCTTCAAGAGTTGGGCAAGAGCGTAAGTGTCCTTCGGGTGGAGGCCGAGCGCCTCGCGGAACGTCTTGGCGGAACGGTCCAGGAAGCCGCCGGTACGGTAGTCCGAACCCAGTGCGTTCAGCGCCAGGACGCGCTCCTGGCCGGTAAGTTCCCCCCTTGCCAGCAGTGACTGGTGGACGCGAATGGCCCTGTCAATCTGGCCCCTCTGGCGGTAGAGGTTTCCCAGCGCCAGATAGACCTCTATCGGCTCCGTGGAAATCTCAACGACCCTCGAAAGCCTTTCGATGGCTGTCTCGACGTCACCGGCCAGCATGGCGTACATGCCGAGGATGTAATCCGGAGACTGCCTCGCGTCGGGACCCTGGCGCTTGCCCCGGCCTCGAAGCGGAAAGCGAAACCCGAGAGCAAGCCCCAAAAAAAACAAGGCCGCCAACAGGAACAGCAGGTAGGAGTCGGGCAGAGCCTTGAGGCCTACGGCCGCAATCACAGGGATTTCTCCTCCTCCACGGCGCCATCGGTGCGCAAGCCCTCTCGTATAGGCAGGTTTCGCAGTTGCCGAACCTCCTGTTCGAGTTCGGA
>JBBIMN010000055.1:6100-10474 GCA_037444385.1 Acidobacteriota bacterium
TCATTTCACGCGCCGCCATGAAATTGTCCACCTGGTCAATCATGCCGACAAGCCAGAAGACTATGAAGAGGACGACCAGCGGGAAAAAAAGCACCCAGAGCAGGGAGACCTGTTCAAACTGGATCATTCCTGGAATGATAACCAGGCTTGTAGAGATGGACCTGTTGGCAAGGGCCAGCCCAAACCAGACCAGAACGACCGCGGCCAGAAGGCTCCACTTCAGAAGACCGAGCATGTTATGCATTAGTGATTCCCTCCTTGAACTTGGAAACCAGGCCTTGGAGCTTGCCCTGGACGTCGAGTACCACTTCGATCCACTCCCGCGCGGCGCCGAAGCCTCCGGCCTTTTGGCAGACGTAATCGGCCTCTCGCCTCACGAGAGGGTGCGCGTCGGAGGGACAGGCGGCCACGCCCGCCCGCAAGAAGCAGGGCAGGTCCAAAAGGTCGTCCCCCATGTAGGCCGCTTCGGACGCCGTGACGCCGGCCCTCCTTAGGACCTCTTCGAGAGCGGGCCCTTTGTCGAGCGCGCCCTGAACCACTCTCTCGATGCCCAGATCCCTGGCTCTCTTGGACGTGACTTCAGAGTCGCGCCCGGAGAGCAGAGCGACTTCCAGGCCGCACCACTGGGCCATCTTGATGCCAGCCCCGTCCTTCACGTCGAAGCGTTTGGTCTCGTGTCCCTTTTCATCCATGAAGATCGAACCGTCGGTCAGGACGCCGTCCACGTCAAAGAGCAGCAGTTTAATAAGACGAATTTTCGAAGCCAGCCTTGGCGGAACACCGGCGCGGTCTCTATCTGCCATCGCGCGCCTCCCTAGTCACCGCATCATACCACGAAGCGCGCTTCTCCCGCCATGAAGACGCTAAGCGCGGATGATGGATGAGAGATAAGTGATGGAAGGATCTCCAGACGCCGATATGGCCGAAGGCCGCAAAGAAAAACAATTAATCGCAGATGAACACGGATGGTTAACAGGGGGGACGTTAGGCGCGAGAGGGAAGTTTGACGGACGGCTCAAGACTCCCAACGCGTAACTCGCGGCTCTTTTTGCCTCATCGCTCTTTCACATTCTCATCCATCGTCTCTCGCCTCTCCTCGCCTCTCCACAAGCTGAGCGCGGCGCCGGCGAGAACGGCGGCGGTACCGGCGGCGGCCCGCAAACCGTAACTTTCGCCCAGGACAAGCGCGCCCAGGACGACGGCCACCAGGGTGTTTAGGACCGGCATGAACTGGGCGCGAGTCACGAGAGTGGCCTGGAGGAGCCTGTACCAGAGTACAAAGGCCAACGAGGTCCCAACGAGGGCGAGGTATAAGAGGCTAAACAGGGCTCCGGGGGTCCACGCCAGGGTTAACGGGTTGCCTTCGGTGAGGAGCCCGAGGATGAGCAATGGTACGCCGCCGATGGTCATCTGGGAGGCCGGCACCACGAAGGGGTCGAGGTGGCTCCCGCGGCCTTTAAGTAGAACGCCCGACAGTGCTCCACCCGCGGCGGACAGGAGAACGGCTGCGCTGCCCCACGCTGCCATTGTTCCCTGCAAGCGCAGCTGGTCGGCGAAAATGAGGGCGACGCCCCCGAGGCCCATGACGGCGCCAGCAAACCTTCGCGGGGAAAGAGGTTCCGAAGGGAGAAGCCAGTGGGCGAAGAAGATTCCAAGCAAAGGGTAGGTCGTAAAGTAGACGGCCGTGAGGCCCGAGGAAAGGTATTGTTCGCCCCAGAAGACGAGGCCGTAGCCGGAGGTGAAAGTCAGGAGGCCCGTGGCCGCCAGCAGCCTCCACTCGGAAGCCTTCCTCGGCAACTTCGCCCTCCGCACGAACACCAAGATGTAGAGAGGAAGAAGGGCGATCGCAAACCGGACCCCAGCGAACGTGAAGGGAGGAATGTCCCTGAGACCCACCTTGATGAAAAGCCAGGTGGATCCCCAGACGAGAATCAAAATCGCCCAGATCACCCGCGTGCCCCCGGCCTTCACTATCGGCCCTCCTCCAGGGTGCATCATGGTCCGATGATGCGATCAACGCTGGCCACCCTCTTGCCAGCGCCAGCTAGGCAGCCATTCTTGCATACTAGCAGGCGCCTGTGCTCACCGCGCCCTTGCATCAGTTTCATCCCCGTCCAAAACGATTTTGGCCCGTCGCCGCAAAGCCCCGCCCTTCCCGGGAACGCTTAGAGACGGCTCGGATGCGGCTTCGTGCCGCCGCTTCACGGCGGCGCGCATCGGCCGAAACGGCAAAGCTGGTTATTTGGGACAACGGTGAATCAGTTTCGCCGGGACGGGCCGGCAAGACGCCAGGGGGGCGCGCGTGGGTCACATGCCCCATCGCCCTTGCCCCTTTTCCGCTCTCCTTGACATTTTTCTTGCGGAAGTCTAGCTTTGGAAGCTGGGACATTCTCCAATCGGCTGTTTATCCCAGAACAACCCAAAGGCTGCACCGGCGGGGGGCGGTGGAGGGAGACGCAGTGGAGAATCGCGATATAAGCCTGTTGCCAGGCGCCTGTTCGCGCGGCGGCGCGCTCCGGGCGCTTCTCAAGCCTATCACCATTTTCGTCGGACACTTCGGCAGCGGCAAGACCGAAATTGCCGTTAACCTTGCGTTCGGCCTTCGCAACCTGGGCCAGGAAGTCACCCTGGTGGATCTGGATCTCGTCAAACCCTATTTCCGCTGCCGCCTGGCGAAGGATGATTTGTCGGCCCGCGGCATCCGGCTCGTGGCGCCTGAAGGAGACCGCTTCTACGCGGATCTTCCCATTCTCCTGCCTGAGGCGCGCGGGGCCTTGCAGGCCGATTTGGATGAACGCCACCGCATGATCTTCGACGTGGGCGGCGACGACTTGGGAGCGCGCGTTCTCGGAAGCATTTCGGGGCTCCTCTCGCCGGGCGGGGCGGATATGCTCTTCGTGATCAACACCAATCGCCCCTTCGCCGAAGACCACAAGGCGATTCTCGCCATGTTCAACGAAGTGGAGACGGCGGCCCGCACTCCCATCACGGGGCTAGTGGCCAACACTCACCTTATGGAGCAAACCACGCGCGAGACCGTGATGGAGGGCGTGCGCGCGTCCAGGAAAATGGAGCGAGCGACTGGCATCCCCGTACGCTTTTGTGCAATACTCAGCGGCCTGGCCGATGCTTTTGGCGGGCCGGAGGGGAAGGTGGACAACCTGCCGGTACTGGCGATGGAGCGGCACATCGTGGCGCCTTTCGCGGCGAAGCCGCTCGGGGCGCGCCGCCGTTCCAGCGTCGTGTAGCGGCTGAAGAAAGGAGCAGCACCATGCCGACCGTCTTAGTAGCGAAGGACCGGTGCAAAGGCTGCGGGCTGTGCGTGAGCGCCTGTCCGTCGCACGTCCTGGCCCTGTCCTCCGAAATCAACGCCAAGGGATACTTCTACCCTCTGGTGGAACACCCGGATGATTGCAACGGCTGCCGCTATTGCGTGATGGTGTGCCCGGACGTGGCCATCCAGGTGGAGAACAAAGGAAAGACCTCGGAACCGCCCAAGGCCCTCGCTGAAAAAACGATGCACTACTGCCCGGGTTGCACCCACGGTGTCATCCACCGTTTGGTGGCCGAAGCCATAGACGCCTTGGGCATTCAGGAACGCACCGTGGGCGTCGCGCCGGTGGGCTGCTCCGTCCTCGCCTATGACTACTTCAACGTGGACATGCAAGAAGCTTCCCATGGCCGCGCGATGGCCGTGGCCACCGGCATCAAGCGCGGGCGTCCGGACCTGATGGTCTTCACGTACCAGGGCGACGGCGACCTCGCCTCCATCGGGATGGCGGAGACGATCCACGCGGCCAACCGCGGCGAGAAGATCACGGTCATCTTCGTCAACAACGCCATCTACGGCATGACGGGAGGCCAGATGGCGCCCACGACGCTGCCCGGGCAGGTCGCCTCCACCTGCCCAATGGGCCGCGACGTCTCTCTCGCGGGCTATCCCATACGCATCGTCGAGCTCTTGAAGGAGCTCAAGACGCCGGCCTATCTGGCCCGCGTCTCGGTGAACGAACCAAAGGCAATCATAGTGGCCCGCCAGGCCATCAAGAAAGCATTCCAGCACCAGGTGAAAGGAACCTGCTTTTCACTGATAGAGGTCCTCTCAACATGCCCCACCGGCTGGGGCCTGCAGCCGGCGGAGGCGTGCGGATGGCTGGCCCAGAACATGATCCCCTATTACCCCATCGGCGAGTTCAAAACCCCCGAGAAGGGCGTAGTCAAGGAAACGGAGCGCTAGTCATGTACAATGAGATCATTCTAGCCGGTTTCGGCGGCCAGGGCGTCCTTTTGATCGGGAAACTGCTGGCCTACGCGGGGATGAAGGCGGGACGCGAGGTTACCTGGATGCCGGCCTACGGCCCCGAGATGCGCGGC
>JBBIMN010000056.1:0-9520 GCA_037444385.1 Acidobacteriota bacterium
CAAGGAGGGAAACGTGCCATGGCAGTCCCGTTCCTGGACCTCAAAAGACAGTACGCCAGAATTCGCTCCGAAGTTGAGCCGGCCGTCGCGGAGGTTTTCACCACGCAGTATTTCATCTTGGGGCCGAACGGGAAGGCTTTGGAAGCGGAGGCTTCCGCATATCTTGGCGCGCCGCACGCGATTGGGGTGGCCTCCGGCACCGATGCGATTCTTCTTTCGCTCCGGGCGTTTGGCCTGGAACCCGGAGAGGGGGTGATTACAACTTCGTTCACCTTCTTTGCCACGGCGGGCGCGATTAGCAACGCGAAAGGGCGGCCGTTCTTCGCCGACATTGACAAAGCCACCTTTAACCTGAGCCCGGCCAGCGTTCGCGAGTTTCTGGAGAAAATGTGCGAAAGGGAAAAGGACGGAACCGTCCGCCACAAGGAGACCAAAACCACCATCCGCGGCATTCTCCCCGTTCACCTTTACGGCCTTCCGTGCGACATGGATGAATTGATGAAAGCCGCGAAAGAGTACGGCCTCTTCGTCCTTGAAGACGCCTGCCAGTCCTTCGGCGCCACGTACAAGGGGTGCCGCGCGGGGGCGATCGGCGACGCCGGGGCATACTCCTTCTTCCCGACCAAGAACCTCGGAGGCGCCGGAGACGGAGGCATGATAACCACCTCCTCTCGGGAACGCGCCGAACGGCTGCGAAAGCTGCGCGTTCACGGAGGCCGCGAGCGCTACTACCACGACGAGATAGGCTACAACTCCAGGCTGGACGAGCTTCAGGCCGTGGTACTCAGGATAAAGCTTCGCCACCTTGACGAATGGAACGCTGAAAGGGCGAACGTCGCGCGGCTTTACAACGAAGGCCTGGCGGGCATTTCAGAAGTCGCGACGCCGGCGACTCCAGATGGCCGCACTCACATCTACCACCAGTACGTCATAAGGGCCAAGAGCCGCGACGCGCTGAAGGCCCACCTCGAATCGAACTCCATTGGCGCCATGATCTATTATCCGGTCCCGCTCCACCTTCAGAAGTGCTTCTCCCTCCTCGGCTACAAAGAGGGCGGCCTGCCCGAAACGGAGAAGGCGGCGGCCGAAGTGCTGGCGCTTCCCGTCTTCGCGGAACTGGCCGAAGCCGAGGTGGCGGAGGTTTGCGGGGCGATTCGCGCTTTCTACAAGGGCCGCCGCCAAGATGCCAAGGAGTAGGGAATCTGCTCCCCATTTAATGCGCCGTTGGCTAAGTGCTCAGTTTCGGAAATACGGTGACGCACCGGGGGCGCCGGTGCGCCCGCCGGGCAAGGCGCGAGGACGCCGGCGTACTGGCCTGCCGTACGCCAAGCCCGGGCAACGCCGCCCCGCGGGATGCAGCGGCGGCCGAATGCCAGCGTATTTCCGGAACGGAGTGCTAAGTGTTAAGGTGGGTTTGGCATGCCCCCGTTGACATCGCTTTCGAGCGCGGCCAGGGTTTGGGGGGTGGTGACCGTTCGCCCTCGCGGTGAGCGGGCGGTGGCCGCGCTCATCTCGGAGCAGGGGGGTGGCGCTTACTGTCCGATGATCAAAGGGCGGAACGCGGGCGTGAGAACGGCCCCGCTTTTCCCCGGCTATCTTTTCGTGTGGGCGTCTCCCCGCCTCGAGCTTGCCGCGCTGTGCCGGATTCCGGGAGTCCACCGCCCGCTGATTTTCGGCGGCCACCTCGCCTGCGTGGAACCCGAGCTCGTGGAACAGTGGAAGCGGCGCGAGGGAGGACGCGGCTACCTCGTGCCAGACTCTTTGCCCAGATTTGCCAGGGGCCAGAAGGTGCGCTTCCAACACGGGATTTTCGCGGGGCTGGAGGGAACCGTTCTGGATGTGCTGCCTTCAAAGGAGCGTGTACGGCTGCTGCTTGAGTATCTTGGTGGTACCATGAAGGTGGAGGCAGATAGAGATCAACTTAAATGAGCCAAGGAGAGAATCCGGGGGAGTCACGATGAAACCCGAGAAGAGGCTGGCTTTTGTTTGCGCGGTCCTGGCTGGCGGCAGCGGCACGCGGCTCTGGCCGTTGAGCACTGCCGCGCGTCCGAAGCCGTTCGTTCCTTTGGGCGAACTGGGGACGCTTTACCAATCCACGGTGGCAAGGGCCAGGACCCTCGGCGGAGAAATCATCACCGTGGCGAGCGAAGCGCTTCGGCCGTTTTGCGAGGCTGAAGGAGTTCGCGTCCTGGTTGAGCCGGCGCCACGCAACACGGCGGCCGCCGTTGCGCTGGCGGCGTGCGACGCGGCCAAGAGGTTCGGGGCCGATGCCACCCTGGTGGTTCTTCCTTCGGACCACGCGATAGAAGGCGGCTTCCGGGAGACGGTGGAAACGCTCGCAGGCCTTTGCGTAAGCGAAAGGGCGCTTGGCGTTATGGGAATCGTCCCAACAGGGCCCGAGACCGGCTACGGTTATCTCGAGGCCGCAGAGCCCTTAAACGGCGGGTTTCGCCTGGCGCGGTTCGTTGAAAAGCCGGATCGTGCGAGCGCGAAAGCGATGCTCCTGACGGGCCGCTACGCCTGGAACTCCGGCATGTTCGTTTTTCCTTTAAAAGTGCTGCGCGACGAAATGCTCTGCCATTGCCCGGAAATTTGGGCGGCCGCGGAGGAGGCCGTTTTGCGGGGGAACCACGCGCCTTTTCGCGCTCTTCGTTCCATCAGCGTTGACTACGCGCTCATGGAAAAAGCGGAGCGGGTTGTGATGGTTCGCGCCCAATTTTCCTGGAGCGACGTAGGCAACTTCGCGTCGCTTTACGCGCTCTTGCCGAAGGACGCGGACGGAAACGCCGGCTGGGGGCCGGGACGGGCGGAGTCCTGCCGCAATTGCCTCTTGATAACAAGCCGCCGTGAAACGCTGCTGCGGGGCTTGGAAGGGATGGCCTACGTGGAGACCGGGGCGGGAACGCTTGTCACTCCCCTTTCTGAAAGCGAACGGATTAGAGAAGGCGTGGAGGCGATAACCGCAAAGCACAATCAATGAAGGGGGTGAGCCGTGGAAGAGGCTCTCATTGGCCTTATAATCCTCGCCGTGCTCGTCGTGCCCGTGGTGGCCTTGGCTATAGCCATCTACGCCGCGGTCAAGGCTTCGCGCCTTGGCAAAGGCGTCGCGGAGAAGACCGAGACGATTGAGCGGGAGGTCGGCTTCCTCAGGGACCTAATTCGCAAGAGGGACAAGCGTCTCGCGGAATTGGAGGCCATGGTTTCGGGGGCCGAAAAGCCATCCGCGCCGCCACCGGAGAAGCCGCCACAGGCGGTGGTCCCTCAACCCCCGCCGCCGGTTGCGAAGCCGGCTCCGCCTTCAGCGCAAGCCCTGGCAGCTTCTCCTCCACCGTCCATTCCGGCGATACCGCCTCCACAGAAGCCACAGCCTGGCGTTCCACCGGCCACTCTCCTTCCTCCGGTTTCTGAACCGGCGGAGCAGAAAAAATCCCTGGGCTTCGAGGAGCTTCTCGGGACCAAGGGCCTCGTATGGATCGGCGCGGTAGCGCTGGCGCTGGCCGGCGTCTTTCTCGTCAAGCTTTCGATTGACATGGGGCTCTTAAGCCCGGCCGTACGCATCATCCTCGGCGTCCTCTTCGGCCTTGCGCTTCTGGGCGTGGGCGAAGTGGCGCGCAAGCGCTACTCCCTGATCTCCCAGGGCTGTTCCGCCGCGGGCGTCGCCGGCCTTTTCGCCTGCTTCCTCTCCGCGACCAATCTTTACAAGCTCATAGGCCCGGTGGCCGGTTTTGGCCTGATGGCGCTGACAACGGCCGTTGCAGTTGCCCTTTCGCTTCGCCAAGGCCCGCTTGTTGCCGTGATTGGGCTCATCGGCGGGTTTTTCACCCCCTACTGGATTCGGACTGGCGAACCGCGGCCAGCGCCGCTCTTCACTTACCTCTTCATGTTGGAGGCCGGGCTGCTTTTGGTCACAAGAAAACGGCGCTGGTGGCCGCTCGCGGCGCTGACCCTTCTAGGCGCCGTTCTGTGGGTCTCCGCTTGGCTGGCCGTGCCATTCAAGCCAGAGCACGCGGTATGGGTCGGCTTCTTCCTTTTGGCCTCGGTGGCCGTGTTTCTTGGGTCGGGGTTCATGGGTGGCGCGGCGCGGACTTGGGGGGACGCAAGAATACCGCTTGGGCTGGGCTATGGGGCCGCTGGCTCGGCGCTTGTTCTTTTGGCCGCGCTTGCCGGCGTTGGCCATTATGGAATACTCGAATGGTTTTTCTTGGGAATGATGGGCGCGGCTTGTCTTGTCCTTGGGAGGAGCGACTCTTCATTCGAAGGGCTTGCTTGGATGGCCGCCGCGATTCCCGCAATCATGCTCCTTTCGTGGGGATTCTCACTCGAAGCGCCGCTTTGCGCGCGCTTCGTGTTGACCACTTGCTGCATGGGCCTTCTCTTTTCCGCCGGCGCTTACGCGGCCCTTTGGGGCGCGCTGCAGCCGGGCCGCTGGGCGGCGCTCTCTGCAGCGGCGGGACTGGCCTATTTTCTCTTGGCGTACCAAGGTGCGGGATGCCTGATGAAGGAGTTTCACTGGGGGTTGCCCGCGCTGCTGATCGGGGCGGCCTACCTTATGGCGGCTCTTCCAGCCGCTAAGCGAAGAGGGATACTGAAAGGCGGCGAGGAGGCGCTGGCAGCGATGGCGGTTGCCGTCACCGCCTTCGTCAGCCTCGCGGTGCCGATGGAGCTGGAACGCCAGTGGCTTTCGGTGGCGTGGGCCATTGAGGTTGCCGCTCTCTGCTGGCTTGGGGGCAAGCTGAAAGTCAGCGCTCTTGGGCATCTGGCATGGGCAATGGCCGGGCTGACGGCCACGCGCCTTCTTCTCAACCCCGCCGTCCTCGGCTATCCGATAGGGACGACGCCCGTTTTCAACTGGCTTCTGTACGGCTACGGAGTACCGCTGGTTGCCTTCGCGGCGGGCGCGGCTTTGTGTGTAAAGGAGAGGCCAAGGCTCTCGCAAGCGCTCCAGTGGGGGGCCATCGCTTTTGGTTCCGCCTTGATCACGCTCGAGATCAGGCACTATTTACACCCCGCCGGGCTCGCCAGCGGCGACCTCTTTCTCGCCGAATGGGGCGCTTACGCTTCGGCGTGGATCGCCGCGGGACTCGGCCTGATGGCCGCATCCAAAAGGTGGCTCTTGGGAAGCATCGAGCTTGGAGGAAGGATATTGGCGACCGTGGGCATGGCGGCGGCGCTTTTCGGCCCCTGCCTCATCGCCAATCCGCTCTGGGAACATCACACGGTCGGGCAAACGCCGATTTTCAACGCGCTGCTTTTTGTATACGGGCTGCCGGCGCTCCTGGCGCTCGCCGTCGCCGCCTCCAGCCTGGGTGAGACGGGTGCTGTCTTGTCAAGGGTGGCCGGTGTGTGTGGTTTGATACTTTTGTTCGTTCTCCTGACCCTGGAAATTCGTCAAGCCTATCACGGCTCGGAGCTTTGGACCGGGCCGGTCCCAAGCTCCGAAAATTACGCCTACTCGGCGGCCTGGGTGCTTTTCGGGACGGCGTTGCTCATCGTTGGAATCCTAAAAGGCTATGCCGTTTTTCGCTACGCTTCACTCACCGTGATGTTCATCGCAGTCGCCAAGGTTTTTCTCTACGACATGGGGAACCTGCCCGGTCTTTACAGGGTTCTTTCGTTCCTAGTGGCCGGCGCTTTTCTGATATTCCTGGCTTTCCTCTACCAGAAGTTCGTCTACAAAAGGAGCGCGACATGAGAGGCGCCCGAAAGATTCTCGCCGCCATCGTTTCGGCGTCAGCCGTCTGCGCGGCTTCTCAAACGCCCCTGGTCTTCAGGTTTACTCGTCCGTTGCGGGTGCAGTCATCCGGCTGGGTGAAGGTACCGCTTGATCCCGCCACTCGCGGCCACATGACGCCCGACGGGTGCGACATGAGGCTCTACGCCCCTTCCGGCGAGGAGACGGCTTACCAGTTTTGCTCTCTTCGCGCCTCCCAGTGGCCACTTCAAGCGCGGGCCACGGCTGTCACCCAAGCCCCCGGCGGATGGTATATCGCCTTCGACCTAGGACCTGACGTGATCATGCACAAGGCGTTTCATTTTGAGTTCGCCAACCGTGTGGTGGCTCAAGGGTGCCGCCTCTTTGCAAGCGGGGACGGGGTTGCGTGGCGGCCTCTGGCGGCGGGGGATCTCTTCAGGCTTGGGGAAAACGAGGACTTGGCGGAGACGGTCCTTGACTACGCCCCGTCGCGTGACCGCTACCTGCGCCTCTGGTGGCCGAAGGAAGCGGGCTTTCCTGACGTGCGCAACGCCGCCGCAGAACCCGCCGCGGTTTCCGCGGAGCCTCCGCAGAGGCTTGGCCTCCAATTCGTCTTAGATCAAAAGGAGGCCGAGACCAATGGCTACCTGCTCACGTTGCCGGGGCCGGGCGTTCCATTGCGCCGCCTCGATCTGCGCTGGAGCGGTCCTGAAGTGGCGGCTTACCGGCTCTACGTGGCGGCGGACGGGCTATGGAACGTTATCTCCGAAGGAGTCATCGCAAGGCCGAAAAACGGCCCCGCGCAAATTTCGCTGGCGGTTAATGACGCTCCCGGAGGCGAGATCAAGCTGGAACTGAGTTCCGGAACTTCGCGCCCGCCTGGCTTGGAAGCTGTGGAGGGAGAGTTTGAGCCGCAGTGGCTGGTCTTTGCCGCGCAGCAGCCCGGCGATTACACCATTGGTTACGGCAACGCGGGATTGGCGCCGCCGCATTACCCCTCCGCCGCGCCGCCTGTCGCGCTCGAGTCCATCTCCCTTGCCGGCGCCGGCCCAGAAAAGGAGCAGCCGCTGCCGGAGGCTCCGGCACAATCCGCAGGCCTCGGTGCGCCTATTCCGAAGCAGCCGTTTCAGGCGTCGTGGCCGGTGCAAGCCGGAACGGCAATACCAGGGCAACTTGTCCGGCTTGAAATCCCAGGAGAAGTGTACGCCTCCGCCCAACCGTCATTGGGCGATCTCCGCTTGGCTTGCCAAGGCCGCCAGGTGCCCTACGTTCTTTATGCTCCGCCTTCTCCAGCGCTGGTAGTGGCGATTCACGGCGCGGCGCCGGTCTCCGCCGGTTCAGGGCGTAGCGAAATTCTCGTTCCGCTCCCTCAAAAAAACCTCCCCCTTTCCTCTTTGGCCCTCTTCACCAAGTCGGCTGTTTTTAAAAGGGGCGTGGAAGTGTTCGGCCAACGGGCGAGTTCAAGGCCGGGGATTGAAAACGAGGGCGCCACGATGGTTGCCTCGGGCGATTTTCTTTGTCCTGGCGAGGGAGAATTGCCGTGCCGCCTTGGCCTGTGCCTCTCGGAGGCGGGCGGAGCGTCCGCGCTGCGAGTCGCCTTCAGTGACACCGACAATCCGCCTCTTCCATCGGTTGACGTTGCCCTCTGGCGCCGGCGGCATGTTTTGCTCTTCTTCCTTCCAGAGGGCGAGGTGCGGCTTTTGGCGGGGTCTTTGTCTCTCGGGCAGCCGTCTTACGATCTGGCGGCGCTAAAGGAGCAACTGCTTAACCTGCCAGCGGCAAAAGTCACGCTGGGACGGTCTCCAGAAACCGAAGGAGCCGCGGAATCCCGAACGGCCAAGTGGATGCTCGCGGCGATTCTTGTGATGGCGGGCCTCGCTCTTTCGGCCCTGTTGGCGAAAGTTATTCGAGGTGCGCAGCACGGTTGAAGAGTGACGGCGGACGACACGGGAACACCATGAGCTCGCGCATTGTTTTCTAAAGACGGGAGGCAATGTTGGCCGAAGAGAAAAAAACCGCTTGCAATCTGATGGAGGAGATGGAAGAAGCGATGGCGGAGCTTTACAAGAAAATGGCCCGCGTTTTTTCATCCGACGAAGAGGCCTCATCGCTCTTTTCGCGCCTTGCCCGCGAAGAGATGGGCCACCGCCTTACAATTCAACTGGAACGGCGCATCATCAAGCAGAACCCGGGGGTCTTCCTAGGGGAGGGCCCAAAGGCCGGGGCTTTGAAGGAGACGCTTCACCAAGCCCAAGAAACGCTTCAAAAAGTCCACACCCTATCTTTAAAAGAGGCCATGCGGCGCGTCCTTGCACTTGAAGATTCCTGCGCCGAACGCCACTGCCGCGGTATTCGAGAGAACGTCCCGCCCGAACTGGCGCGCCTCCTGGCCAACCTGCGCGCCGGCGACAAGGCCCACCTCGAAGCGCTTGAAGCCTTCGCGAAGCGCCGCGGCTTTGTTCACTCGGAGGGTGGCGATATCTGACCTCTTGCGCCGCAGCCGGTCTGGTGCAAAACTATAGCGGGGGATGAAGGCATGGCCGGTTCCGGTCCTGAGAAGCTGCTTGGCGGTGATTCCGAGGTGGAGGCGCGCTCCGTTCTCGTCCGAACCGCCGTTGATGGCCTGCTTGAGGCTTACAAAAACGCCGACCCGGACCAGGGAGAGCGCTATGTCCACTTGCCTTCAACCGAGATCATCGAGTGGAAAGGGCTGGCAAATATATGGCACGCCAGCCAGGACGAGTTCCGCCAGACCGTTGAAGCCCACAAGAACGAGCCTCTTCTGCAAGAGACGGCCGAGGAAGCGGTGGAATGGCTTTCACCATTGACAGCGCTGGTTTTTCGGAAAATCCAGACCACGATTCCGAACGGGCGCTCCTTCGTTTCCCCCGCCCTCTTCATGGTGACACCGGACAGAGACGGCGTTTACAAGGTTGCCTTCTCCTGGTGGGGCGCTTTTCCTGATTGGTTCGCCGGATAAGGCTCCAAGAATGGCATCGAAACTCAAGAGACCGAAGGCCCCCAAACCCAGACGGCCGCTGCCTCAAAAAGCTCCTAAGATTCTGATACCCAAAAAGGGAAAAGGCGCACCACCCCCTCCGAAGAAACTTCGCCCGGACGACAATAGTGATTAAGAGCCTATCTCAAGAATAAGATGAGGCCGCGACGGAGGCCAGCCGCGGTTTGAGGTCCGAACCGTTTGGGAGTCTCTTGCGCGCCTCGGCGCGGAGGTGGCTGATGTTCGGCTACGAAATCGTCTTTGTCCACGGTGCTTGGGCGGGACCTTGGATCTGGCGTACCTGGTCCCCATTCTTCGCCTCCTGCGGTTGGGCGGTTCGGGCCGTAACCTTGCCGGGCCACGGGCCTGGAGATTCCCAATTCGGATTTGGCCTTGAAGACGGGGTCGAATACCTGGAGCAGGTAGTAACACAACCTGACAAAACCATCCTGTTCGGCCATAGCATGGGCGGGTGGATTTGTCTCAAGTACATGGAATCTTACAGGGTGGCCGCGTCTGTGCTCATTGCGCCCATGCCCGTCAACGGGTTGCCGCGAAGGACGCGAAACGCAATGCTGCGCCTCTCTCCGTTAGATACGGTCCGGACAATCGTTTTCGGCGCTTCTTCGGTGCTTCGTGAAAACCGCGTTACGCGGGCAACTTGCTTTCTTCCTGGCACGCCCGAAGCGGTCGTCACCGCCTTTCGCGAGCGGTGCGGAGCCTTGAGCGCCAAAGCGTCGCGGCAGATGGCCCTCTTCCCGATTTTCGGCCCGCGCGTCAACCCCAAGAAACTGCGCCGCCGGCAGGAGGGCGTTCCCCACCTCGTGCTC
>JBBIMN010000056.1:9530-10416 GCA_037444385.1 Acidobacteriota bacterium
AGACGACTTTTTTTTCAAGCCCAAGGAGCTTGAGAAGACAGCCGGTTTGTTGGGAGCCGCCGTGGATCTCTGCGAAGGATATCCCCACTGCATGATGGAGGTGGACGAGTCGAGAAAACTGGCCGCGCATGTCGAGGCTTGGCTGAGAGAACGACTGGGCGCGGCCATTTGACACGGAGAGCCGGCCTGGCATATTATTGGTTAACCGCTGGCTGTATCGCGCTGTTGAAAACCAGCGGCTTGACCGGCGCCGAAAGTGGCGCTTTTTGAAGGAGAGTGACATGACGCTTCGCACTGCCATCTGGAGATTCGCGGTAACGGCGTTCGTGGCGCTGGCCGCCGTGCTGCCGGCCCTGGCCCAGGCCGATTTTGTAGTGGGGAAAGCCGACGATTTCATCGCCCTGCTCAACAAAGGCGATTACCAAAAGGCTTACTTGCAGCTCGACTCCAACCTGGGTTTTCAGGTCAACCCCGACCAGCTCAAGTCCACCTGGTCCAAACTGATTAGCAAGGCCGGAAACTTTGTTGAGTTCAAGAAGAGCGACGTCCAGCCAAAGGACGGCTTCAGCCTTGTAGTGCAGGTCTGCAAATTCGAGAAGGGCTTGGTTGATCTCCACGTGGCGGTGAATAACCAGGGCCAGATCGCCGGCCTGAGCATCAAGGATCACAAAGCCGCTCCGGCCGCGCAACCGGCCACGCCGCCCCAAGCATCGGCTGGGGCCGCGCAACCAGGCCAGGGCGGCCAGGGGTGAAGCGAGGGCCTGGCTCGCCGCCTTATAGGCTGGCCGGGGCCTGGCAGCTTCGCTTCAGCTATGGTCTGAAAGGAGGGGGCGTGTGAATGGGAGCGCCGTCGGTGGAGCCTGCCAAGCGCGTCCCCACGTTCGTC
>JBBIMN010000057.1:0-241 GCA_037444385.1 Acidobacteriota bacterium
CAACGATTTTCTCGGGCGCTATTTCGAAGAGAACCCATCCGTGGCCAAAGCCATAATCTCTAAAGTCGTGGACGCGGCGAGGGCAAGAGAGGCGGCAAGGAAGGCACGGGAGCTGACCAGGCGCAAGAGCGCGCTTGACGGCGATACTCTTCCTGGAAAGCTGGCTGATTGCCAGGAGCGGGACCCGTCTAAATGCGAACTGTTTCTCGTGGAGGGCGACTCGGCCGGCGGTTCGGCGAAA
>JBBIMN010000057.1:251-10281 GCA_037444385.1 Acidobacteriota bacterium
TCCGCTTCGCGGAAAAATCCTGAACGTGGAAAAGGCGAGGATGGACAAGATCCTCTCCAACAATGAAATACGAACCATCATAACGGCGCTTGGCGCTGGCACGAGCCAGGAGGACATTAACCTTGAAAAGCTCCGCTACCACAAGGCGATAATCATGACCGACGCCGATGTGGACGGAAGCCACATTCGCACGCTGCTTCTTACGCTTTTCTACAGGCACTTTCCGCAACTCGTTGAACGTGGCCACGTTTACGTGGCCCAGCCCCCTCTCTACAGGGTAAGCAAAGGCAAGGAGGAGCACTACATTTCCACCGAAGAGGACCTGACGCGGTTTTTCGTTGAAAAGGCGGTGGCCTCCTACACGGTGACGATACCATCGTTGAAGAAAACCATAAGAGGCCTGGAGTTGAGCAGGGCGCTGGAGACGCTTCAGCGCTACGAACGGCTTCTTGCCCGTCTGGCGAGAAAGGGATACACGGAGGCGCTCCTTCTCAACCTTTTTGGCGCCGGGCTGAGCCGTGAAATTTTCTCTGGAGCCGAGAAGATAGGCGCACTGAAGCATTCCGTCGAACAGGCTGGCTTCGAGTGTGGCGAGCTCAGGTTCGACGAGGAGCACAGCCTGTACGAATTCACGGCGAAGAGCGAAGCAAACCCCCATCCGGCGCTCATAGCCCACTCGCTCCACCACGCCCCGGAGTTCTTGACCGCCCAGGCGTTGCACGAGAAGCTGAAAGACCTTGACCGGCCGCCGTTTGTGGTCGCGAACGGGGAGTCGGAGGCCAAGGCCCAGGACAGGCGGGCGCTGCTGGACCTTCTGCTGGATTCGGTCAAGGCGAAGTACCACATACAGCGGTACAAAGGGTTGGGCGAGATGAATCCGGAGCAGCTTTGGGAAACGACGATGGACCCGGCAAAGCGGCGCCTTTTGCAGGTGCGGGTTGATGACGCCGTGGAGGCCGGCGGACTCTTTTCCGTGCTCATGGGTGACGCCGTCGAACCGAGGCGGAAGTTCATCGAGGAGAACGCCCTGAACGTGACGAACCTGGATATTTAACAAGGGCCCTTTCGAACTGGCCTTTTTGAAACGCTGATTCTTAAAGAAGGGAACCGGATGGAAACGACGAACCTCTTTGACCGGCCTGTCGCCGTCACCATCGAGGAAGAGATCAAGAAGTCGTACCTCGATTATGCGATGAGCGTCATCATCGGGCGCGCTCTGCCCGACGTCAGGGACGGCCTGAAGCCCGTTCACCGCAGAATTCTGTATGGCATGTACATCGGCGGAAACCACTGGAACCGGCCCTACAAGAAATCGGCGCGCATCGTCGGCGACGTGATGGGCAAATTCCACCCGCACGGAGACGCGGCCATATACGACACCATCGTGCGCCTCGCGCAGGATTTCTCAATGCGCCACCCTCTCGTAGACGGCCAAGGCAATTTCGGCTCAATTGACGGCGACGCGGCGGCGGCGATGCGGTACACGGAAATACGCCTAGCGAAGCTGGCCCACTTCATGGCCGCCGACATCGAGAAGGACACGGTGGACTTCGTCCCCAACTACGATGGGGAGGAGACCGAACCGACGGTGCTGCCGGCAATGTTTCCAAACCTGCTGGTGAACGGTTCGTCCGGCATTGCGGTCGGCATGGCGACCAACATACCGCCGCACAACCTCGGCGAAGTGGCCGGCGCGGTAATCGCGGCGATAGAGCGCCCGGAGATAACCACGGCCGAGCTTATGCGCCACATGCCGGGCCCCGACTTTCCCACGGCTGGCATCATATTGGGCAGGGAGGGCATCCGCCAGGCCTACGAAACCGGCCGCGGCTTGATAAAGCTCCGGGCGAGGGCGCACGTAGAAGAATACAGGAAGGACCGGGAGGCTATAGTCATAACGGAGGTCCCGTACCAGACCAACAAGGCCAACCTCATCGAAAAGATCGCCGGCCTGGTAAAAGAGAAAAAGGTGGCGGGGATAACGGACATCCGCGACGAATCAAACCGCGAGGGCATCAGAATAGTCCTCGAACTTGCCCGCGGAGAGATCTCGGACATAGTCCTCAAGCAGCTCTACAAGCACACCGAAATGGAGGCCACCTTCGGCGTGCAGCTTCTGGCGATCGCCGGCAACCAGCCGAAGACTTTCACGCTCAAGGAGATAATAGAAGCCTTCATCGCGTACCGAAAAGAGGTGGTGCTCAGAAGAACCCGCTATGACCTGGAGCGGGCGAAGGAGCGCGCCCACATTTTGGAAGGCCTCACGGTAGCTCTGGACAACCTTGACGCGGTGATAGCTCTCATAAGGGCGGCGAAAGACCCCGACGCCGCTCGTGAAGGCCTGATGTCCCGCTTCTCGCTGAGCGAGGCGCAAGCCAAAGCCATCCTGGAGATGAGGCTTCAGCGGCTGACGGGGCTGGAGCGAGACAAAATACTTTCGGAGTACCGCGAGGTTTTGGCCAGGATTCAGGATCTTACCGAAATCCTCCAGAGCGAGGCGCGCGTCAAAACGATCATCTGCGCCGAGATGCGCCAGATAAAGGCGGACTTCTCCAACCCGCGCCGCACGCAGATCGTGGACGACACCGGCGACATCTCAATAGAAGAGCTGATCGCGGACGAGGAGATGCTCCTCACCGTCACGCACGGCGGATACATCAAGCGCACGGCCTTGGCCGAGTACAGAAGCCAGCAGCGCGGCGGCAAGGGGAGGGCGGGAATGTCGCCAAGAGAGGACGACTTCCTGGAGCACCTATTTGTCGCCTCGAACCACGACCGGTTCCTCTTCTTCAGCAACCAGGGGAAGGTCTATTCGCTGAAGGTCTACGAGCTTCCCGAGGCGGGGGCGTCGGCGCGCGGAAGGGCGCTCGTGAACCTGTTGAGCCTCGATCCAGGAGAAAAGATCCTGGGGCTTTTGTCCGCCAGGCACTGTTTCGACGACAGCCACTTCCTGATGCTGGCCACCAACAACGGCATCGTCAAGAAGACGCCCATGAGCGAGTTTGATTCAATCAGGGCCAACGGCAAGATCGCGATGACCTTCAAGGAAGGCGACGAACTGGTCGGCGCCGGCATCACCGACGGCAAAAGCCACGTCTTCATGGCGTTGAGAGAGGGCCACTGCATAACCTTCCACGAAGAGGACGTGCGCCCGTCCGGCAGGACGAGCCAGGGGGTGATCGGCATCCGCCTCAAGGGCCGCGACCAGGTTGTCGAGATGGAAATCCTGTCGGGCTCGGTCGTTGAATCGTTTGATGAAGAGGGTGCCAGCAAGGCCGTTGCCCAGGAGGGCGACATCCTGACCGTGACCGAAAACGGCTACGGCAAACGCACCCCCCTAAGCCACTACAGGATCCAGGGCCGCGCCGGTTCCGGCATAATTAACATCCAATTGACGGCGAAGAACGGAAAGGTCGTCGGCGGGCTCTACGTCCGCGAGGACGACGAGATAGTGGTAATCACCGCCAAAGGCCAGCTCATACGAACGCCCGTAAAGGGCATCTCGGAGGTGGGCCGAAGGACGCAGGGGTTCAAGGTCATCTCCCTCGAAAACGGCGACAAGGTCGTCTCCATCGCGAAGCACCTTGCCGAGGAAGAAGCGGCGCAGCCTCTTGAGGGATGAATGTTTGTCCGGAAAGACCATTGGGAGGTTATGAATGGCGGATGAACCCGTTGTTGCGAAAAAAGGTCCAATCGTTTTGGAAATGAGCCCCGGCGAATACTATTGGTGCAGTTGCGGCAGAAGCGCCGGCCAGCCTTTCTGCGATGGCTCCCACAAGGTGACCGGGTTTGTTCCAGTCAAACACAGGATAGCTACAGCCGGGAAAATCGCCTGGTGCGGCTGCAAGCACTCTCGGACAGCGCCATTGTGCGACGGGAGCCACAAAACCATCGCCTGATTCAACAGCCCGCTATGCTTGGCGGCGAAGAGTTACGCTTCGCATGAATGGCCGCAGCCGCACGAAGAAAGAGCATTCGGGTTTTCAAAGATGAACCCCTCGCCCGACAGGCCCGAAATAAAATCTATCGTCGTGCCGTTCAGGTACGAAAGAGAGTTCTTGTCCACGAAAACGGCTACCTCGCCGAAGCGGTATATTTCATCGTCATCCGTGGATTTTTCCGCCAGCGAAAGGTCGTACTGGAAGCCGCTGCATCCGCCTCCAACCACGGCCACCCGAAGGCCGTAACCGCGCTTGTTTTCCTTCTCCAGGAAAATCTCGACCGCCTTTTGAGCCTGCTCCGTAAGCACTAGCATCGTCATCCTCCGCCGCTACAACGGGCGCTTGTTGAAACGGCGGAAGAGGGCTCAATATTTCAGGGTTTCGCGGGAGGCCCCAGAAGCGACACCAAGAGCGTATTCAGTTCGCCTGGCCTCACGGGCTTTCTGAGGTACGCGTCGGCTTGAAACTTTGTCAGCGCCTCCGTCTTGTGCTGCTCCTTCGTGAAGAGGCCCGTCATAATGACCACCTTTACCCCCGTCATGCCGGGGGTGTTCTTTATGCGGAGCGATAGCTGCCGGCCATCGAGTTTGGGCATCATGGCGTCCGCGAGCACGAGATCGGGCTTGAACCTGGCCGCGGTGTCGAATGCCTCTTGCCCGTCCTCGGTCGAAATGACGCCGTATCCGAAGCCCCGGACCAGCCCGGAAGCGACCGAGAGGGTGTCACGCTCGTCGTCCGCGATGAGCACCAACGGGCGGCGCAGATCCAGGAAAGCCCGCGAAGCCTGGCGAGGCCCTTTTTGGGAAGAGTGCCGGCTCAGCCGTTTTGCCCACAAGGAGGGTGGAGCTGCGGACCAGAAGGCGTGAAAGCTCTCCTTTGGCATCGTGCAGAAGCAGCCGCCGCAATGAGGGCAACTGGGCGTGCGCACCGTTACGAGGCAGGAGCAGAATTCGCCGGCCACGGCGTCGAAGGAGCCGCCGCACCGGGGGCACTTGACAACGTAGCTCTCATTGTACGGTTCAGCCATTTTCCCTCTCCATGTTGACCAAGATAGCACGGCACCGAAAATGACTGCAAGATCTCGCGGCAAGAAGCAAAAGAGCCGCCCCAAAGGGCGGCTCCTGATAAATTGGTGGCTTGAAAGGCCTATCTGCGCTGGGACTTGTTCGGCGCCGGGCTCTTCTTGGCGAAGTACTTGGAGAGGCCCAGGGAGTTCCACCAGAGAACGTAGGGGCTCGCGATGAAGATGGAGGAGTACGTTCCCACTACGATGCCGACGGTCATGACGAAGGCGAAAGAGTAAATAGCTTCCCCGCCCCATAACAACATCGCCAGGACGACAAAGAATGTGAGCATGGAGGTGATCATGGTCCGCGACAACGTCTCGTTGATGGCCTTGTCGAAGAGAACGTCGTCCTCCTGCTTGCGCGTGGCGCGCATGTGTTCGCGAATGCGGTCAAAGACGACCACCGTGTCCGCGATCGAATAACCGAGGAGGGTCAGAAGCGCCGCGACCGTAGGCAGGTTCACTTCAACGTTGAAGAGAGAGACGAATCCAATGGCGATCAGTGCGTCGTGGATCAGCGAAAGTATGGCGCCGATGCTGAAGCGGAACTGGAAGCGGAACCAGGCGTACAAGAGGATGCCGACCAGCGAGGCAAGCACGGCGTAGATGGCTTTTGTCCTGAGTTCCGCGCCGACCGTCGGGCCGACCGTGTCGGTGCGCAGGATCGAGAAGTTGCCCACGAAGGCCTTGTTGCGCAAGAAGGCCATCATGTTGTCGCTCATGCCGGCGGCGCCTTTTATAGCGTCCATCGAGGGGATGATGCCGCCTCCGTTCTTCTTGATCTCCATCACGGCCAGAGCGAGGGACTTGGCGCCTTCGGCCGTTCCAGCCAATTTGCCGGAGTTGATGCCGGATAGAATCAACTCTTCGAGGTCCTTCGCGGTGCTCTGGTTAAGGTCGGCTTTCCCGCTTGAAATCGAAGCGCCGGTCTCAGGGTCACGCAGCGTGGCCCGTATCGTGGAAAGCGTCTTGGCCAGTTCGCTCTCGCTTAGAAGCTTCCCGGATGTGTCCTTGGCCTCAAGCCGGATAAGAATTTCGTTTTCCTCCGGCTTGCCATAGCGGACGACCGTCAACGAGGCGGGAACAGTTTTTCTAAGCTCGGCCTCGACCTTGCGCGCGTCAGCCTGCGCATTGAAGCGGACCTGGACCTCCTGGCCGCCCCTGAAATCAATGCCCCAGTTGAGGCCCTTGGTGAAGAGGCTCCAGAAGCCCAGAGCGATCAGGACCAGCGACCCAATGACAAAAGCCAGCTTGTACTTCATGAAGGGGACGTTGGTCCCGCGGAAGGAGTGGATCGGCCCGATCGAAAGCGTCGTCACCGGCGTTTTGGCGTGGCGGTTCCTGATCTCAAGAACGATCTCGTAGATCAAACGCGAGACGTACCAGGAGGTGAAGAGCGAAGCGGCTAGGCCGACGCCCAGCGTCACGGCGAAGCCCTTTACCGGCCCCGACCCGAACTGGAAAAGGATCAAGGCGGAGATGAACTGGGTCATGTGCGTGTCTATGATCGTCAGGAAGGCCTTGGCGAAGCCGTTGGCGATGGCGGTGGCGACGGGCTTCTTGTCAATCAACTCGTCCTTGATGCGCTCGAAGAAGAGAACGTTTGAGTCAACGGCCATGCCTATGGTGAGGATGATGCCCGCTATTCCGGGAACCGTGAGCGTCATCCCGAAGGTGGACATCACTCCCATCAGAATGATGAAGTTCAATACCAGCGTGACGATGGCGTTCATGCCGGATAGCCGGTAGTAGGCGATCATGAATATGAAGATGGCCGCGATGCCGATGAAGCCGGAGTATGCGCCCTTTCTGATGCTGTCGAGGCCCAGGCTGGGCCCTATCTGGCGCTCCTCGGCGAATTCAGGAATGGCCGGCAGCGCGCCCGACTTGAGCTGAAGGACCAGCTCCTTGGCCGCCTGCGGCGTGAAGTTGCCCTCGATCATGCCACGGTCGCCGATTTCGCTGTTGATGCGCGGATTGCTTATGACCATGTCGTCTAGCACGATCGCCGCGTTGTCGCCTACGTGGTTGCGGGTGAACTCCCGAAACTTCTGGCCGGCTATGGCGGAGAGCTGGAAGTCAACGACGGGCTGGCCGAAGGTGTTTCCGCCCACCTGAACGTTTGTCAGGTCGGCACCGGAGACAACGGGAACCTTCTTCAGGGCGAAATAGACTTCGGACGCGAACTTGTCAGGCGAGCCCTGGAAGATGCCTATGTCCGGGGGGAGCGAGCCGCCGTACTGTTTTAGAATGGCGTCGCGCGTCGGCGCGCCGTTGACTGGCTCAACCGTCTGGTGCCACCCAAGCAGGGCCGCTTTGCCAATGAGGATTTTCACCTCGGTTGAATCCTCGACGCCGGGCAGCTCGACGACGATCTTATTGGAGCGCATTCCCTCGCGGTGGATGGCCGTCTCGGAGACGCCGTACTTGTCAATGCGGTTCCTGATCGTTTCGAGAGACTGGGCTATCGCGTTCTCTCTAAGCTCGTCCTCGTAACTTGCCTTCATTTCGAGCGAGAACTTGCCCGAGCCCAAAGCGTCGAAGTTGTAGTAGGAGAGGTTCTTGTCGGTCATCTCGCGCAGCTTGACGCCGAGGTTCGGGTCGTTGCCCTCAACGGTTATGGCGGCGGCCTTGTCCGACGGATAGACATTCTGCACCGGGACGTTCTGCTTGGCCAGCTCGTCCCTTATCCCAGAGATGTCGTTGTTGATCTTGTTGCGGACGGTTATGTCCGTCTGCATGAGAAGGACAAGGTGGACTCCGCCCTTCAGGTCGAGGCCCAGTTTCAGGTTGCCTTTAGGGTTGAAGCCCTTCTTCGGGTCGAAGTAGAAGAAGAAGATGCAAAGGGCCGTGGCCAGAAAGACTAGAGCCGTTTTCCAGGTGAGGTTGGAACGCATGATCCCCCCTTAGGGCTGGTTGCTCTCCTGAAAGACACCAGCGATTGCGGATTTGTTGAATGTCAGCTTGACGTTGTCGGCGACCTTCAGGACGATGGTGTCGCCATCAACGGCGGCTACGGTGCCCCGCATGCCTCCCACGGTGTAAACCCGGTTCTGCTGCGGCCGTATCAGCATGAAGTAGAAAACGACAACCAAAAGCAGGAGGGGCAAAAACGCGGTAAGCGGATTGCTTTGCGCGCCACCCTGCGGTTGGGCCATAAGAAGAGCAAGCAACATGGTGGAACCTCCTCCACAAGAAACAGGGATTATGCCGGAAAAGGGCTTATTTGTCAATGGGCTAGAGGCTGTGATTCCTTATAAAGCCGCAAGCTCAGCTTCAAGGCTGGCCTTGGGCGGGCGGGGCTTCACGTAGCGGGCGACGGCCGCGCGGCTGCCCTTGACGTTAAGCTGCTCAATTAGAAATGCGAATTTTTTCTCCAGGTCTTTGCCTATGGCTTCTCGAATCTCCGCGGGAAGCCCCCACCATTCGCGCTTGAGCGCGCCGCCAAACCCCTTTTTCCGCGTCTTGTAAAAAAATTGCTCCGGAGTCTCGCCGCTCTTGCGCTCGCCGGCGCAGGTTTCTTCAAGGTAGGCGTAAACGCGCTTCTTGAACTCCCCGGGAAACACGTCATGTTCATAGACCAGGTTTTGAAAGCCGGTCGCCAGGTGGACTTCGCAGGCGCCGTGGGCCGGAAACTGGTGGAACGCCTCGTCCGGAAGCGTGGAAGCGCCGTGCTGCACCGTTCCGCCAAGGCCGTACTCCTTCCGGGCCACGCCGGAAATAGAGGAGAGCACGTTGAAGTCGAGCTTGACCTTGGCCACGGAGCCGTCGGGCAGGACCACGCCCCCGTGGCTTGTTCCGGTCTGGACGGAAATCTTGCTGATCCCGCCGTCCTGGCCGTAAAGCGTAGTGTACTGAGCCATGAAGGCGCGAAACTCCTCGACGGTCGAGTTGTGGGCGCCCACCTCGCCGATCTCTCCGCCCACGCTTATCGTCACGCCTTCAGGCTCCGCTTCCCGGATGTAACGTGTAAGCGCAGCGCACACTTCGGCGTTATCGCGCTGCTGCTCTCTGGTGTCTTCCCGCTCCAGGTTGACCAGCGTCGAGGAGTCAATGTCAATGTTGTAAAAGCCCGCCGCGACGGCTTCCGTTATCAGCTTCTTAAGCCCGTCCACCTCTTTTGCCGGGTCGGCGGCGTAGCCCTTGGCCGAGGCCTGGAAATGGTCGCCCTGGACGAAGAGGGGCCCCCTGAAGCCTTCGCGAAGGGCCGCGGCCAGCATGACGGAGACGTACTCCGCCGGCCGCTGGCTGGTGTAATTCATTTCGGTCCTGGCTATCTCGAAGATGAATGCGCCGCAGTCGAGGCGGTTGGCCGCCCGGTAAAAGGCCCTCGCCGTGTCGTACGAAAGCCCCCTGATGTTCATCGCCGGCACCGTCATGCCGGAGACCTCCTGGCGCCCCATGGCGCAGTAGAGGCTCTGGATGGAGGCGGGGCGGACGCCACAGGTTTCGGCCGCGGCCCTGATGACGAAGCGGGCGCTGGCCTTGGCGAGCTTGTCGCCCGAGAAAACAGCGGTCTCGATCAGGTCGTCGGTGAGCGGGCCCCGAAAAGCGGCGGGATCGGCTATGGCGGCCTCGTTCCCGCTGATGCGGGCGGCCCCTGCCAGGCGCTTGACCAACGCCTCCTGAGTCTCAAAAATCATCACCCTCTCCTTTTGCGAGCGCGGGCACGGGATTGCCCGCGCCATACGTTACCAAAAGCGCGACGGCGTTGCAAGCGCCGCGCGGCGCGCGAGAAAGAATGTTCACCACGAGGACACGAAGGGCACCAAGGAAAGAAGGGTTGAACCACGGAGGCGCGGAGAGGCACGGAGGAAAGAGGCAGGTGGTTAAAGGCGAAGGCAGAAAAGACTGGATCTTGGCCGGGACAGACTCTCTTGCCACGAGGCTTGGCGGGCGAGAAGAGGGAGGTAATCAGCACAAGCGCTTTGAATGCCTCATTCTGCCCCAATACTACTTAGCCTCCGCGCCCTCCCGCGTGATTGCATCGCGCAAGGCCGGTGGGCGCCCGCGCTTCGCGCGG
>JBBIMN010000058.1:0-10168 GCA_037444385.1 Acidobacteriota bacterium
CCGCTTCCAAACGGCCCCTGATACGCATCACCTTCACCGGCACTGGCCGCGAGCGTCAGGCAACCGTAAGCAGATCAGGGACGATAGATTCGGGCTCAGGCTTTCCTATCCCGGCGTGACTAGCGCTCTTGCCGGATCTATAAAGGCGGCTCGCAGGGCTGGCAGTAGCCCTGATAGAACGCCAAGCGCGAAGGAGAGGCCCAACGAAAGGGCCGCGCCCATCCAAGGCCAGACCAGGGGCCATCCAGCAATCAGGCAGGTCGCGGTCGTGCCCGCCAGCCCGGCAAGCGCGCCGGCCGCCCCGCCCGCCCCGGAGAGAGCCATGGCCTCCGCGAGAAATTGGAGGGTGATGGAGACACGGCTCGCCCCGATAGCCCGCCTCAGGCCGATCTCCCCAGTGCGCTCTCGGACTGAAAGAAGCATGACGGCGGCGATCCCAGCACATCCCGTCAATAGCGAAATGCCAGCGACGGCCTCCATCAGGCCCTGAAAGGCCGATCCCATATCGTGCCGGGTCTTCAGAAGGGCGGCCGGATCTTGAATGGTAAAGTCATTGGGACGGTTGCCTTGAATACGATGAGCGCTCCGCAGCATAGCAACCATGCGGCCCATCGTGCCTTCCAAATCCGTTCCCGGGCGGGCCTGGGCCTCGATGCTATCCAGGTAATCCACCCCGAAGAGGCGGCCAATGGCGGTTGCGAGCGGGATGTAAATTACGCTTTCCGGTTCCGAATCCATTCCCTCTTCATCTTTCACCAGACCGACTGCCTGGAAGAGCGTGCCCTCAATCCGCAGGGTCGCCCCAGCCGGGCGCGGCCAAAGCCCAAGATCCCTCGCGGCCCTGGAGCTAAGAACGGCCACGCGGGCCATCGCGCGGTTTTCGTCCACCGTGAATAGCTCACCCGAAAGTGGCGAAAGCCTTGTCATGGCAAAATAGGAAGGCTCAACCCCGCGCACCTGAGCCATCACCCTCTCCCGCCCGCGAACAACCGCCGCGGCGCGTTGCGTGATGCCAGAAGCCGTTTGCAATTGAGGAATCCCGTTCAGCAAAAGATGCGCATCAGCGGGCACGAGCGTCGTAAACGAACTGACCTGCATCTGCCTGTTGCCAACGGCCTGGAACTCGCCCGCTTCGACAAAAAGAAGATTCGTCCCCATGGCTTCCATCCGGCGCTCCAGGTCTTTTTTTGCGGACTGGCCCGTTCCGAACATCAGCGTGACCGCGCAGACCCCTATGAAAACGGCCGAGCAGGAGAGGAAAGCCATGGCCTTGCGCGCGAAGAGAGCGCGCAGGGACGAAGCCAGCAGGCGCGCCGAGATCACCGCAATTCCCTATGCCACCCGCTGGTCGGACGCGATCTTGCCGTCCCTAAGCGTCACGACACGCTTGGCGCGAGAGGCCACCGCCGGGTCGTGGGTGACGAGGACGAGCGTGCGTCCTTGCCCATGAAGCTCGTCGAAAAGATCCAGGATTTCCTTTCCCGCGTTCTGATCCAGGTTTCCCGTCGGCTCGTCGGCCAAGATGAGGGCCGGTTCGTTGATAAGCGCGCGCGCTATGGCCACCCGCTGCTGCTGGCCCCCCGAAAGAGCAAACGGTTTGTACTTGAACCTCTCTTGTAAACCGACCTGGCCTAGAAGCGCCTTGCCGCGCTCCTTGGCATCCCTGGGATAACGCGGGGCGTAGAGCAGCGGTAACAAGACATTGTCCAAGGCGGAGATTCTCGGCAGGAGGTGGAAAAGCTGAAAGACAAAGCCGATCCTCTGGTTGCGGATGCGAGAGAGAGCCCGGTCGCCGAGATTAGTCACGTCGTCGCCGCCGAACAGATATTGACCGCTTGAGGCGGAATCAAGCAGCCCCAAAACATTCATCAGCGTGCTTTTTCCCGTCCCGGAAGGCCCCATAAGAGCCACGTACTCCCCCTCCTCGATCGAGAGGTCAATCCCGCGAAGAACCGGCGTCTTAATTCCACCAGTGTGATATGTCTTGTCTACCTTTCTGAGTTGAATCATCGGCCATCCTCCGTCACCTCGAAGTTTCTCCAGGCGCCTCCGGCAGAAGAACCTCCTCGTTCTCCGCCAAACCTTCCTTTACCGGGATTTCAGGGCCGCTCGCCGCGCCACAACTAATGGTCCGTTTCTGGAGCTTGCCCTTTTCCATTACCGTCACATAGGCGCTTCCCTGCGCGTCGTACTGCACCGCCCCCGCTGGCACCACCAGGCTCTCGCGCCGCTCGCCCGTTTCGATGGAGACGCTTGCCGTCATTTCCGGGCGCAATAGTTTTTTTCGGCCTTTCTCGATGGAAAGCAGCACGATGTAATTTACGACGTTGTTGCGCACCATGGCCTGCGGCACCACCGCCTGAACCAGCCCTCCGAAACTCTCGGATGGCGCGGCGTCCACCGTAAAAACTGCGCTTTGGCCGGGCTTCACACGTCCGATGTCAACCTCGTCAACGTAAGCCTCCACCTGGAGCCTGGAAAGGTCCACGATGGTCACGAAGGTGGGCACGGAGAAGGAGGCGGCCACAGTTTCGCCCTCCTGGGTCGAGATGGCCGTGACCGTCCCAGAAATGGGCGCGGCGACAGTAGCGTACCCTTGCGTGATTCGAGCCAGCGCCAAGCGGCTTTCGGCGCTTGCGAGCGAGGCTTCATCCACGGATACATTCTTGCTTGCTACATCGAGGTCCTCCGGCGAGATAACGCCATCCTTTTCGAGCGCTTTGCGGCGAACCAGCATTGAGCGGTCAAGATCAAGCCTCGCCTTGGTCTCGTTGACGGCGGCCTGGGCGTCTCTTACTGTGGCGTCAAGATCCGTGTGCTCCAGCTCGGCGAGCACCTGCCCGGCCTTGACGGAGTCACCAACTTTGACATAAAGCCTTTTTAAGAGGCCCGAAACGCGCGGCCCCACTTTGACATTCGCCCCGACTTGCGGCCTGATGGCGCCAGACGCCGTGATTACGCTTTGCAGCGTTCGCCGCTCCACCCGTGTCATCCGCCCCGGCGAAGGAGCCTCCTGCTTCTTGCAGGCCGCTAGGCCGCAACAGAGGAGCATCGCCAGTCCTGTTAGCGCGACGCCGCTGGGTCCGAAAGATTTTCTTTTCGCCGCCATTCCGAACGCCCCTCTTTCTGCAAGCACCTCTTGGCCGGACTTCTCTCCTCCCCCAACAATGTAGACGAGGAAGTCCACCTTTCGTCTAGCCCCCGCTCGGTCCGCGCTGCCGGACGGCAGTATTATCCGTCAAACCCTGCCCTCGAACCAGCCCCGCGTAACGTCCTTCAACGGACATGAGTTCTTCGTGTGTCCCCTGTTCGGCAACGCGTCCACCTTCCAACACGACTATCCAGTCAGCATTTCGGATGGTGCTCAACCTGTGGGCTATGACAATTCTTGTGCAACTTAGCTTGGCAAGATTATCGCGAATGGCGGATTCGGTCGGCGGGTCCACCTCGCTCGTGGCCTCGTCTAGCAAGAGGATTCTAGGCTCGCGCGCTAGCGCCCTTGCCAAACACAACCGCTGCCGTTGCCCACCGCTTATATTATTGGCCATCTCGGACAGCAGGGTGTCATAGGCCATCGGCAAGGTTTCAATATCGCCAGCAATGCAAGCGAGTCTGGCTGCCTTTTTTATGCGCTCCAAGCTCATGTCTGGATCCGCTAAAGCAATGTTGTGGCGAACGGTGTCATTAAAAAGGAATGCGTTCTGGACTACGACGCCTGTCTGGCTGCGAATAGATGGAAGATCAAGGGCAGTGAGCGGGATATCGTCCCACAAGACCTCGCCTTTGGTGCAAGGATAGAGCCCGATTAACAATTTGGCCAGTGTGCTTTTCCCGGAACCGGACCTCCCCACGATGGCCACCATGGAACCCGCATTAACCTTGAGATTAACATCGCGCAAGACCCACGGGGACTGGGATCCATACCTAAAAAAAACGGCGCGGACCTCGATGCCGCCTTTGATGCCCGCGACGGCTTGAGGCTGCCGCGGTTCTGGCGGCTCCTCGAAAACCTCTTCAAGCCTCCCAAGGTGCGTGCCCATGACTTGAAAACTCTGCATGCTCCCGACCAGCGAGTTGAGAGGGGCAAGGAAGGCTCCCGCCAGAGCCGCGAACCCTAGCATCGTTCCCAAAGTCAAGACGCCATGGAGAACAAGACTGGCCCCAGCCAAAAGCAGGAGTAGCGGGCTCGCCACCGTCAGGGCGGAGCCAAAGCTCCCAAGGAGGGCACCCCGCTTTTGCCGGCTAAGCGAGGCTAAAAGCTGCTGGGTAAAAAGACCGCGCCAGGCGTGAAACGCTTGTTCCTCGGCGCCAGATGCCTTAACGGTCTCCACGCCCCGCAAGACCTCTACAAGATAGCTTTGGCTGCGGCTTTGCGCTAGGATGTCCCGGTGCACCGGACCCTGCATGGCCTTGGCGCTTATCATGGCCCAAGTCACCTGCAATACGGCCAGAGCCAGTACCAAGAGGGCAAGATAGCCATTCGCCGCCATCATTATCCCAAGATAGAACACCATAAGCAGGCCGTCAGTGACCAAGGAGAGCAGTTGCTGGGACAGCAGTTCCCGCACGATCGAATTGCTGGAAATGCGCATCATCAAATCGCCAGCCGAGCGCACTTGAAAAAAGGAGAATGGCAGGGATAGCAAGTGCTCAAAGAAACCGGTCATCGTGCGCTCGTCCACCATGACTTGGAGCCGAAGAAGCATAAGACCGCGGCTGAGCGTGACGACTCCGTAAAATGCCAAGTACATGGCGAGGCCAATGGCAGCCATGCTCAAACCTGGCAGGGATTTACCCGGCACGACTTTGTCAACAACATACGCCGTGAGAAGCGGAAGCGCCAACCCGAGCCCTTGGGCCGCAAGCGAGAGAACCGCTACAAGAAGAAGGGCGCTCCTAGATTGGAGCAATGACCTGAGAGGACGAGCCCATGGCCTGGATTTTCGCCCTTGCCACTCATAGGACCGTAACGGCTCAAAAACCAAGGCGACTCCAGTAAAAGAGCCGCTCAGTTCCTCGACCGTCACCTTGTTTCGTTTTCCGGCCGGGTCGAGAATCTCCGCCCGCTTTCGGCTGATCTTGGACAACACCACGAAGTGTTGAAAGTCCCAGTGTAGAATGGCCGGCAGCGGCAAATCCCTGAGGGCGGAGAGTTCCGCCCTGACCCCTTGTCCCCTAAGCCCGAAAGCCCTGGCGGCCTTGACAATCTGTTGAGCCGTCACGCCGTCACGCACTATTCCCATCGCTTCGCGGATGTCGCGCAGGGGCGCTTCTCGCCCAAAAGCACGCAGCACCATAGCAAGGCAAGCAGCGCCGCAATCCGTAGATGTCGTTTGAACGACTAGAGGCACGCTATGCCTGGCCCATCGCCGAAAAAGCGCCGGGGCTGCGGCGGCCGCAAGGCCACGCTGGCGCCGCTTCAGCGCCTCGGCGCGAAAGACGGGCGATTCCCGCCGCCGCGCCTTGCGCCCTTTGCTCACAGAACACCCCTCTGCGGCGCTTTCTGCGCCTTGCCCCCATTGAGCCGTGCCAGACGCGATTCGTAAATCTGAGCGAGAAAGTGGTACATCACGGCCTCTTGGGCACGGTGGGCGGAGCGAAGCATCCGGTTCACATGCATATGAACGAAGCTTCGCGCCAAGTCATCCAAGGATGTCGTAAGACGCCCATCCCTCGCCCTGCGCGCCAATTCCCGCATGACCGGTCTGAACGCCTCTGATCTCTTTTCAAGTATTTTGACGCCTGTTTCCAGGCTGGTTTGGGGAGCAGTCTCAAAGTCCACAAGTCCGTCCAAGAAAGCGCGTTCCGTTCTAAACCTAGCCGACACGTTTTTTTTGAAAGAACCGCCGGTCTTGAACTCTCTTGCGAAAGCGTCGCGAAGGTTTGATAACAACCGGTGCTTAACCGAAAGATCCATGCCCATGTCGGCTAGCATGCGGTCAATGCCCACTAGCGCCAGCTTCCACCGCGCCTCGGCCCCTTCATCCCCCGAAAGTTTGGCAAGAATTGCAATGGACGCCTCGCTATCATGGTGGAAGAGGGCTTCGGATAGCTCTATGCCCTCCTCTCCACCGTACCGCTCGATCTCCCGGTCGTAGGTATCCAGTTGAAGGCGCCATATAAGGCCATCGGCCATGGACTGTGCCGTCATTTCGCGTAGACGTGGTAGCACCTCATTCGTCAAAGGGGCTGGGCTTCCGTGGAAGCGCACGCGGAGATGCCACGCCGGGTCACTGTAACGAATGAAGTGCCAGCGATCCACGGCGCCGGAAGCAAGAATCTCTCCAGCCAGGGGCGCGACCATGTCTTGAAGAAGGTGATCCGCGATGGAAGGGCTCGCGTAGAGCTTGGCGTACAGCCATTCGGAGCCAGGAGGAAAGGAGCGCTGGATGGCTATATCCGTTCCTCGGATAGCGGTCGTCGTCTTCCCGAGGCTTGCCGCGTTTGGCTTGCTATCGGGGCTCTTGACAAAGGGGATCACCAGTTCATGCGTAAACCGGCCTTCGGGGCCCTCGCAGCACAACTCGTCTGGCCCAGGGAACATCTCCACGAGGCGCGCATCCGAGCGATTCTTGATATATTCAACAAGGGTCTCAATGGCCCACGCGCTGTCCCGGTCAATCAGCAATTCGTTGTCCTGTTCGGCCAAGGCCACGAACCGGGGCACCTTGTTTGCCTCGCTCCAGGCCCGGAAGGCCTCGAACCTCTCGGCGCCCTGCTTCATGGCCAACGAGTCGATCATTCGCTTGTCAAGCCTCCATCGCGCGCGGCAGAATACGAGGCGCCCGCAGGAAACCCTGGGGAGAAAAGCCGATTGGTCCAGAATACCCCAATCCCATCCCACCCATCCGGTGCAGTTCTCCGTTTGGATCTCGCAGAGAAACCTGTACAACATGAGGTTTGTCGCCAAACCGTAGTTATGCGCGCTGGTTAGCCTAGGCACGATCTCCTTGTTCATTCGCCTTGATCGCAGGAAAACCCGGCCTTGCCGAACAGAGACCATAAGGTCCGAAATAGGGATCTGTTTTTCCATAGGCATTCCTGAGCGGCCCAGGAACGGAATTTCATGGCTTCTCAGGCATGGGCGAAAAAGGATGTTTCCAATGCGTCCCTCGGGAAGGTGAACGATCTCCGCAAAAATCGCGTCCGGATGAAGTGATTCCTCCGCCCTCAGGTGCCCTTCCACTGCCTTTTGAAGCGCCGCATCGGCATGGCAGAAACGGCCTAACAACCTAGCGCCAGAAGGACCTGATGCACCGTGCAAGTAAATTTCGTAGCGGCCCTTAGCGATAGCTTCGCTAGAAGCCGCGGCGATCGAAGCCACGATTGAAAAGGCGTCGGGCAAGGGCTTTTGCCCATCGCAGTCCATCACCAGTAAGTCTTGCTGGTCCAGCCGAAGCTCGATGTCTCCTTTGGCACGCAAATTTTCCAGCTTTGCAAAGAGGAATGCCTCCCGCTTGCCCCACCGTGTCTTGGGCTCAGCCACCGGTGTCGCAAAAGGAATGCCAGCAAGAAGTGGGGCTGCTTGCGCGCCAGGAGCGTTTGGCCGATCGAAGCCGATTCCTGCGTCTTCATCAAGGACTTCAACGAGAGGCACCTCGCGTTCTTGGTAACGCTCCGAGAACTTCGCTTTGAAACGGGATAACGCGTTTTCGTCTTCTGGCTGCACCATCCGGTGAAGTATTTCTACGCCCTTGAGCATTTCCGTCGCGATTCGTTCGCCAAGCATGGCTAGGGAGGATGGCTTCATCATGTCCACTTGGAATAGGCGGCTCATTTTGAACTCTAGCGGAAATCCCTTGAGCTTGTTCGCTATTTCTTTGTAGGCCGATGGAGCAACGCCAAGGCCAGATGTATCTATTTTGGCGATCGATTCCTGAACCGCCCCCAGCAGCGTGGCGATTTCTCCAGTTTCATAAAGGCTCGCGAGTCTCCCCGTCATTTCCTCGACTGGTTCCGCGCCTGTCAATAGCGGCTTTAAATAGGATACGAGTACTTGCGCGCCAATCAACTCTGAAACGTATTCGTTGGCTTCCTCCATCGAGATTTCATTGTCGTCGTGAACCAAGGCCACGGCTAATTCCCGAGCCCGAATACCTTCGCGCGCTCTTCTGAGTGTAGCTTCCAGGTAGGGAGTCTTATTCAATTCCACCAAGTGATAGCTTCGCTTATTCCCGTCAAAGCGTCCCTCCACGTAATGGTACCTTCCCGCGGTTCCATAGAGTGTCGTGTTCGGGCGAAAGACGATCTCTCGTTGAATGCGTGGGTCCGCCGTCACCTTTTCCGCGAGCGCGCATAAATACTCCATGTCCAAACGGCTTCTTCGCCGGTAGCCCTCGCGGCCTCCCAATTTGAGGCTTGTCCCCGCGCCGATGGCTCCTACCGAGCAGCCAGCGAAAAGCCCGAAGGGGGTAGCGCGCGAAGTCATGCGGGAGAAGTAGCGGTAAAGCGCCCTCTCTATTCGCTGGGCGTTTTCGCTTTCAGGACATTCGAGCCAAAGCGGAAGGCTCTCAAAGAGGTCGGGAGAGCCGAGGAAGAGCCCCTCTTGCACCTCGGGCCTCTCCAAGAACGATTTAATCCTCCGGTGGAATGCTCCCTCGGCGTAAGAGCCAGTTTCTTCCACCGAAACGAGGTCGCCACGCTGCTTGTCCACCTTAGACGGCCCTGCACACCCCAGCAGTTCCTTAAAAGGCAACAGGGGCGTACGAAGGACGAAGAAGCCACTTGAACTAAAGTTGAGTTTCATTTACGCTCGACTTCATGATGGTTTAGGGGAAAGGTCAAGAAGAAATATCTTATCCCACATCGGCTCCACGTCTGAGACCGCCGCTAGGAGAGCAAGGCCTACGCCCGCCGCACCGGTCAAGATGCCTGGGTTGTTTGGCCAGCAGTTAATGCCTTCGTCATTTATCAAGGTTGAAGCATATCCAGCGATACCGGTGCCTTCTTTTCTTGCCGCCAGCAATTTTTTAAACCACGCGATCGCTGCCAATTTGAATGATTCCTCTCCGGTTGCTTGGTAGAGCCGGTTGAACATATGAGCCATGCCTGCGCTGCCATGGCAGAAAAATGGGTCTGCAGTACCCCTTTGAGCGGTTCCATTGATGCTTTCCCGCGAAATCTTGCGCGCCAAGGCTAATGCGCTATTCTCCCACTCCGCATTGCCAAGAGACCTAGCGGCGCTCATCAATGAGATGATTATACACATATCTCCATAGCACCAAGCGTATCTCCCGTTTCTTCGATCACCATTCTGTCCTATCCAACAGGGGTAGTTCGGACCCTCGTCACGCTTTTCTTCTTGTTCAAGCATCCAACAAATGGCACCTTCGATTATCGGTTCTATCCCACTCTTCCCCATGGCTTCCGTATGCATTCTTGACAGCAGAGAAACGACGCCTGGTACTCCATGCGCCATCCCAAGATTGAAATAGCCTGACGTATACTGGTTTTGCAACGACGCTGGTATAAAGCGAACGTCGGTGGGCCACGTGAGCCCGCTGCCATGTCTAACCGCCCGGTTCCTTAGGTGCTCACTTATAAGGAACAGCCCGTCCCTAGCGATTAACCACGGCAGCCTTTCTAAAAAATACACTCCGAGTCCCACAAGCCCTTCCACCAGATCGTATGAGCAAGAAAGTTCCGGCTTCCCGAGAAGCCCCACAAGTAATGTATCAACTGGCCCGTTGTTGTCCCAATCAGAATCAAGAGCCCATAGACGCTGCAAATGTGTTGACGCCCAGGCGACTCCTGGGAAGCCAGAGAACAAAGACGCGCCCGCTTCAGTCTCTGCTAGCCGTTCGATAGATTGGTTCAGAAAAAACGCTGCTCGCTCTCGGTTCCCTTTTTCTCCTAGAGCCGAGGCATACGCGAAGAAAATAGATAGCCCTGCATAGCCGTTCGACAGGGAAATCCTCGACTCTCCTCGTGCCTGACGATTCGGCCATCCAGATACCCACGACTCGGATGGCTGACTTAGAGCCATGTATAGAGAGGAAAGTACTACTCTTGCTTCGCGCGACAACTCACCTTGTAGCAGAGGCTTCCACTTGGCTCGCATGTTTTCTGCCATTGGGCACTCCAAGAGAAGAGAAAACGCGCTGGTGGTCCTGTCTAGTGTAGTGTCTCTCAAATAGCCTTACACCTTTTGAGCTTTTCGAGGATCTTA
>JBBIMN010000059.1:0-10053 GCA_037444385.1 Acidobacteriota bacterium
TACAAGCCGGGTTCCGGCACATTTACGGCAACCAACTCTCTCTCTACAGGCCGCGAGTACCACACAGCGACCATTCTCCCGAACGGCAAGGTTCTAATCGTGGCAGGGTATAACTACTGGGTCATTGGTGGCTGGCTAAGCAGCGCTGAGGTGTTTGATCCGGCGTCCGGGGCCTTTGCCGCCACGGGCGCTCTCTCGGCGTTTCGTGATGGCCGAACGGCAACGCTCCTGCCAAACGGTAAAGTCCTCGTGGCGGGGGGAAACAACGGAGGGCTATTTCTTTCAAGCGCGGAGATCTATGACCCAGCCACGGGAATCTTCTCGGCCACGGGTTCTCTCGTTGCGGCGCGTGCCTACCATACGGCGACGCTGCTTGCCGGCGGCAAGGTCCTAATCGCTGGAGGAACCAACGGCAGCACCTTGAACAGCGCCGAACTTTATGACCCGGCCACGGGCACGTTTGCGCTCACTGCTGCTCTCGTCAAAGCTCGCTATTCTCACACCGCGACGTTGCTCCCCAGCAGCAAGGTCCTGCTCGCTGGAGGACGTAACGACACAAGCGACTGTCTGAGCAACGCCGAGCTATACGATCCCGCCACGGGAACCTTTGCCGCCACGGGGTATCTTGCCAACGCCCGTTACCAGCACACCGCTACGCTGCTGCCAGACCACATGGTCCTTTTTGCCGGAGGGTACGGAATAAGCGGTTATCTGGCCATCTCCGAGCTTTATGACGAGGCCGCGGGCGCGTTTGTGCCCGGCGGTTTTCTGGGCATGGCACGCTGTCTTCACACGGCGACGCTCCTTCCCACTGGCAAGGTCCTCATTGCGGGAGGATTCAACGGTTTCGCTTTGAGTGAAACGGAACTGTATGACCCTCCGTTGAAAACCTTTACCGAGACGGGCGCGCTGGCCAATGGCCGTTACGGCCACACGGCCACGCTTCTGCTCAATGGCAATGTTCTGGTCGCGGGAGGGTGGGGGGCATCCGGCACCATCAACAGTGGCGAGACTTACGATCCGGCGGCGGCCACTTTTTCGAACACCGGATCTCTTGTGACGGACCGCTACGCGCACACGGCCACGTTCCTTACGAACGGCAAAGTGCTTATCGCGGGAGGGGCCAGCAGCGGCGGCGGCAGTTTGCAGACGGCGGAACTATATGATGCGGGGTTCGGTTACGAGGACTCCTGGCGGCCTGCCGTCACATCGGTCAGCAACCCGGCCATGTCGGGCACGGCAGTCACGGCATCCGGGGCTCTCTTCACCGGCCTCAGTGGATGTGGCCCGGAGGGTTCCGGCGGAGGTACGCAGGGTTCACCGGCCAACTATCCTCTATTGCAGCTTCGCCGCATTGATAACGAAGAGACCAGGTTTCTGCCTCTCGATCCGGCTTCCGGCTTTTCAGCCACTTCTTTCGTATCAAGCGCGGCATGGTCGTTGAGCCCTGGGCCTGCAATGGCCACCGTCTTTACCAACGGCATTCCAAGTGTATCCCAGGTCACGGTCTCCGCGCCGTTGTGCACGGCGCCTCAACCGGTGGTCACGGGCGCCACCACTGGCTGCACCTACCCCGGGGTTGTTCTCTCGACCCAATCGTTCTTCAGTTACCAGTGGTTCAGGGATTCGGTGGCGATCCCGGGAGCAACGGCGCGAGAGTACACCGCCACGCAAAATGGGAACTATTCGGTGGCGGCCGCCAGCGACGGCTTCGGCTGCTCCGGCACATCACCAGCGGCGACGGTCGTTCTTGCGCAGGGCCCGGTTCCGCTGATAACCGGCTCCTCGGTGAACGCGTGCCCGGAGATGTCCGTCGCTCTCTCTACGGGAGACTATGCATCATACCAGTGGAGCTGTTACGGAAACCCGATCCCAGGCGCCAACGCCAAGAGCTATGCGGCACAGGCGTCGGGAAGTTACACCGTCACGGTCACAGACTCCAACGGCTGCCAAGGCGTTTCGGCTCCGTTTGGGGTGACGATTGACGCGTGCGCTTCGCTCTGCCAAACCTGGAGATGGGCCAACCCCAAGCCGGACGGCAACTCCTTCTACTCGGCCGTTTACGGCAACGGAAAATATGTGGCCGTTGGGCAGTATGGAAAGATAGCCACGAGCCTCGACGGGGCCGCGTGGGCCGTGCAGCCATCGGGAACGACGCGTGACCTCTGGGGCGTCGCATGGAGCGGCGGCTTGTTTGTCGCGGTTGGATACTCCGGCACCATTCTGGCCAGCGCTGACGGCCTTTCATGGACGGCGCAACGCTCCGGGACCGCTCAGGACCTATATTGCGTGGCATGGGTGAACAGCCAATTCATCGCGACCGGAATTGGACGAACCATCCTGACCAGCCAGGATGGCGTCAATTGGGCCACGAGAAACAGCGACGGAACATCCTACGAATACTTGAGCGGCATAGCCTGGAACGGTTCGCTCTACGTAGTGGTCGGCGGGAACTGGAGCAGCTACTCGCCTTGCACGAGCCTGGTTTTGACCAGTTCGGACTCCGTTACCTGGACCGCCCGTTCCCTGGCCTATACGCCGCCGTTTGCCCCTGCTATTGGTGCTTATTGGTTAAACGCGGTGATATGGAACGGCTCTTATTTCATGGCCGCCGGTGACGACGGGCTCTCGCTGTCCAGCTCTGACGGGATCACTTGGCAGCAGTGGAACACTTCCAATGCATATCCCTCCGTTCAGACGCTTGTCTGGGATGGAGCCCGGGTTATAGCTCCGGACTATACTGGCTACGGCATCTACACGTCAACTGGCGGAGGGGTTTGGACGCAAGCTTCATCCGCGCCGCCAATCACTCTTCCTCTCTTTGGTGCCTGCATTGGCGGAACCCCCGCTCACTATGTGGCGGTGGGGCTTGGCAGCGCGACGGCGGACGATCCATCAACCTGGATCTACCACCCGCTGGATGGAGAGACCGAGAATTACCTTTACGGAGTCACTGGCGGTGACATCTCCAACGGCAAACCCGCAGTGGCAGTGGGGATGGACACAAACACCGGCGGCACCGTGATCCTGACCAGCAACGATGGAAACGCCTGGGCCAAAAATAGCTACACCAGCGCCTATTGGCTATACAGCGTCGCCTATGCGGGCGGGAACTACGTGGCGGTTGGATATTATACGGTTGCGACCAGCACGGACGGGATGAACTGGACGGAGCCGGGCGGAGTGGGAGCGCTCTACGGCGTGGCTGGCACGAGCGGCTTCATGGGCAGCCTCTTCATCGCGGTGGGGCGTTCGGGAAAAATATTCGCCAGCGGTGACGGTGGGGCGAGCTGGATACAGCGGACTTCAGGAACGACTCAGCGGCTGCGCGGAGTCGCCTATGACGCCACGGCCGGACTATGGATCGCTGTTGGATACGGCGGCACCATTCTTACGAGCCCGGAGGGAGCAAACTGGACGGCAAGGAATTCAGGGACAACAAGCGATCTCTACGGCGTCACCAGCGGTACCTGGACTTTCTCCTCCGGGGAGAGTGCCAGCATGATAGTAGCCGTGGGAGCTGGAGGGACGATTCTCACCAGCGAGGATGGCATACTCTGGACGCCCCGGGTTTCAGGCACGACAAACACGTTGTGTTGCATCATCCGTGGGGCAGGCCAGTTCGAAGCGGCGGATGACAGGGGCGTTATGCTTACGAGCCCCGACGGAAAAACATGGTCCATCGAATCATCTGGTGCGGGTTCCCTGTTGGCCATCAGCTACGCAACGCCTGGAAGCGGAGGCGCGCCTGGAAGGTATTTCGCCAGCGGTTATTACGGCACGCTTCTATCAAAGCAGGCTCTGCGCGCAACGGCTACCGCATCACCGTTGTCCGGAGCCGCGCCGCTGCTTGTGAACTTCGCACCTTTGCCGCAAGGCGGGCAAGTACCTTACGCCTATGAATGGGACTTCGGCGACGGCTCGCCCCACTCCAACGCGCAGAGCCCGAGTCACCGCTACCAGACGGCTGGGACTTACAGCGTTACGCTGACCGTGCATGACTGCGGTGGAATGGTTGCCGTGGACAAGCTGGTTGTGACGGCCGGAGGAGGAAATGTCTTCCGCGTGCCATACAGCGTGACGCCGCTCAAGATCGCGACTGCGAGCCACGGGGCAGGCGGGACGGTAACGTGGGATGCTTCCAACTGCGCGTCCGACGGATATCACATCGTTTATGGCTACGGCAGCGGGCTTGCTTCGTGGAGCGTCGCGGGTGGCGCCTGCGGCCTCGGCACATCCGGGACGGCCACGTGGAGCAACATTCCCGATCCATCCGCGGATGGCAGCCGTTTTATTTGGTTCGTGATCATCGGTGACAACGGAACGAACGTCGAAGGCTCATGGGGCACTACGTCTTCAGGCCAGGAACGCGGGGGTGGCGCGAGCGGTGTCTGCGGCATGAGCACGAAAGCAAGCGGCGACTGCGGGACGTACCCGCAGATCGCCGGTCATTGAATCGTTGCCATGAACTGGTCCATGACGGCGTTGAAGGCTTCAGGGTCGTCCATCATGATCCAGTGGCTCGTGCCCGGGACGATCTGGGACTTCAGGCCGGGCGTGACGTTCTGAAGGCTGTAGGGCTCGTTGTTTTGCGCGGTGATGACGGTCAGCGCCGGCCCTTTGTACGCGCGCAATGAGGGCTTGGGATCGAACGCGAAGAGGCCTGCCGCCGAAGCGGCCATCACTTGACGAGGTGTCCGGTGAATCTGTCCCATGACCGCCTGTCTGACGTCTGGCTTTGCTGTTGAAAGCATCTCTCCAAACCACTTTTCGCGGAACGCCTCGTAGTTCTCCGGGGCGAATCCCTTGAGCCACTGGTCGGCCTGCGCCTTTGGAAGACCGCTCAAGTCACCCGCAGGATCATCAAGCAAGAGGCCAGCTACCTTGTCGGGATAGCGCCCGGCGTAGTCCGCCACCACCAATCCGCCGAGGCTGTGGCCGACTAGAATAAAACGGCCAAGGCCAAGGGAGTCGGCTACGGCACGGATGTCGTTCGCAAAAGAGGGAATGGTGTAGGTGCCATCGGTCGCCTGGGCCGACTCTCCCATTCCGTGAAGGTCAAGAGCGATGGCTCTGCGGTTAGGCCGAAGGTGGGCAAGCTGCGCTCGCCAGACTTCAAGGCCGCCTCCAAGCCCGTGAACGAATACAACAGGCACGCCTCCCAGACCGCCGCCGTCCTCCACGCGAAGCTTGCCGTATGGGCCGGTCACCCAGCGAGTCTTGGCTTCGGTCGTCTGCTTCACGTGCTGGCGGCAGGAGCAACAGCCCGATTGAAGCCCGAAGAGCAGGGCGGCAAGCACGGCAAAGTAAACCGGGGCAGCCAGACGGCGGTGGATGCCAGAGCCTGTCTCAGAAACAGAGCGGCCCGCGCCCGGAGGGACGGGGCCGTTTTTCTCGCGCCCGCAGGCAAAGCCTTGGCGGGCGCTTGGCTTGTCCTTCGGGCCGTTTTTCTCGCGCCCGCAGGCAAAGCCTTGGCGGGCGCTTGGCTTGTCCTTCGGACTGTCCGCGCGCATGGTTTTGTCAACTCGCTCGTACGATGCGCCAGATCGCCCGCCGCTCGCCTCCTCGCCGCGCAACGCGGCTGGCCTCCGTCGCGGCCTCATCTTATTTTTTGGATAGGCTCTAAACATCAAGAACTCCTCATGGCCGGTTGTACCTTTAGCCGCGTTGCGCGGCGGTGGCAGCAGAAAACAAAGGGCGGGCAATATTGCCCGCCCTCCGTGTGGCCGGCATGAACGTCACTTAGCTTTGTGCGCGTGCACCTTGGCGAAAAGCTCGTCGGTCATCGGCGGCACACTTCCCTTGCCGTGGCATTTCACGCAGAACTCCTTGGTGGGCAGGATCAACCCCGCCGCCTTGGCCTTAGTGAGGTCCTTCATCACGGAGAATGTCTTGTAGTCGCTGCCTGGGCCATGGCAGGTCTCGCAGATAATCGGATCGGCCTGCGCCGCGTGTTTTGATGCCTTCCAGGAATCGTATTGAAGTTTGTGGCACATCTTGCAGGCTTCGGGGCCCACCTTCGTCGGGGTAGCCGAAACGGATGGCAGAGCGAAAGCCACAACCACTGCAACCGCGAGCGCCGTTAGGAAAAGCTTCTTCATCGAAATCCTCCATTGTGGGCCACGGACCCGCGCACCCTGCCGGTATCTATGCCCATAAGGGAATATACTGCCTCCAGCGGAGATTTGCAAGCCGTCATAGTTCTATAACCAGGATCAATGGGTCACCGGCGTCAAAGGAGCGGTGTGTCCGCTGGCCATCCCTGCAGGGCCTGTTCCAGCCGGTTGCCCGCCGACCGGCGGATGGCCTTCCGGCATGCTCGGCACGGGCATTGCGCCGTGGCCCTCGCCCGATGCCGGCTTGGAGGAGACAACCTTCCATGCCTCGCCGCTCTTTTCGAATGTGTATTGGTAAGTCATTGGGGCCATCTCCGACCTCTTGATTTTGAACGCGACAGTGGCCTCAGCTGTGGTGCCGGTCATAGCCTGGTCCTTCATAACGACCTCCATTTTGGAGGTGTCAAGCCCTTTGACGTCGCGGACGTACGCGACTACCGCTTCCTGAAGGGCCGCGGTATTTTCTGAAGCTTCCGGGGGCGGCGCGGCGATGGCGGCTTGAGAGGCCGCTGCCGCCGGCTTTGCCGATCCGCTGCTTCCGCTGCTGCAATTGGCCGATGAAAGCAGCAATGCCACAGCGCAAAGCGCGCACAGGCCACTTGAGTAAACGATAGAACGGCCGCTCATGCAGAACCTCCTAAATGGACGGCGGCGCCGCCATAATAATTTTACCACGGGAATATGTGCTTCGTTGCGCAGTGCTCACCGGCCCGATGGCCGTTGGGATCGCGGCTGGACCGGTGGATGATTGCAGAACGCTGGATCCTGGCGGAGACGCGGCTTCGCTGGCCCGCGTCCCAATTGCAACTGGCGGCATAGTGCCGTGCAAGGTTGACGCTGGTTACGGTCCCATCCGCCATGGCTGGGCCTTGCAGGATGTCTATTGGCCATGGCTCCTGTATAATGCGAGGGGTTGGTGTTGCGCGGGCGGTGAGCCCGGAGGGGCGAGCGCGAGCTGAAGGGGCAGGCATCATGGCCGAATCGCTTTTGGGAAGCAAGATCGGGCACGTGCGGTTCGTGGACAAGATCGCCACTGGCGGGATGGGAGAGGTCTACGCGGGGTACGACGAGACGCTTGAACGCAAGGTGGCTCTAAAGGGCATCAGGCAGGAGTTTCACCTGAGCGAGGAGGCGAAGGGGAGGTTTCTGAGGGAGGCGCGGGTCCTGTCGCAACTGGGCCATCCCAACATCTGCCAGATATACGACTACATTGAAGGGGGCAAGTCCGGTTTCATCGTGATGGAGCTAGTGGAGGGAAAGAGCCTGGCGCGTGCGATCAAGAAGGGCCTTGAGCCAAAGGCGAAGATGCGGATAGCCGAACAGGTCGCGGGCGTGCTGGTGGCCGCGCACGAGAAGGGGGTGATCCACAGGGACCTGAAGCCAGACAACGTGATGATCACTGAAGAGGGGCGGGTGAAGGTGCTGGACTTCGGGCTTTCCCGGCAACTGGGCGATGAAGCCACGTGGGCTTTGCCTGGGGAAGGCCCGCCGGATCTCCAAACTGGCGGGGCCGCCGCGCCAAAGGAGGACGGCACGCGGTGCCTGGCCGAAGAATCCGGCCATGGTTCCGCGCCAGGCTTGCATGGGTACATGACCACGGCGGGAACAATCATGGGAACCATTGGCTACATGAGCCCCGAGCAGGCGCGCGGGGAAGTGGCCATGGCCGCGAGCGACATGTACTCGTTCGGCCTTCTTCTCCAGGAGCTTTTCACGGGGAAGCCGCCAATAGAGCCTGAACTGAATTTGGCCGCCCGGCTTGAGAAAGCAAAGAAAGGCGAGACGCTGCCGGCGAGCGGCGTGGACCCGGATCTGGAGGCATTGATAAACCGGCTGAAGTCCCTGGCTCCGGGCGCGCGCCCGTCGGCGGAAGATACGGTGCAGAAGCTGGCGTGGATCCGGGAGAAGCCGCAGAGGCGGAGGAAGAAGCTGCTGTTGTCGGCCGCGGCGGCCTCGCTTGTGGTTTTCAGCGTTGCGATGGCGATGCAGTCCATCCGCGCGACCCGCGCGGAGAAACGCGCGCGCGAAGAGGCGGAGACGGCAAAGCAGGTGTCGGAGTTTCTCACGAGCATCTTCAAAGTCTCCGACCCGAGCGAAGCCAGAGGAAGAACAATCACGGCCAGAGAAATCCTGGACGCGGGAGCCAAGAAGATCGGCGCCGAACTAAAAGGCCAGCCCCTCGTGCAGGCCAGGCTTATGGACACGATGGGAAGCGTCTACATGGGACTCGGCTTGTATAGAGAAGCCGAGCCGCTGCTTTCCACCGCGCTCGCCATCCGCGAAAAAAGTCTCCAGCCTGGCCACGAGGACTTGTCGCACAGCCTGATCCGAATGGCGATCCTCTATTGGAACGAAGGCAGATTCGCTGAGGCCGAGCCGTTTTTCAAGCGGGGCATAGCGGCCCAGGAGAAGGCCCTCGGCCCGGACGATCCGGCCCTGGCCGATAGCCTCAACAGCTTGGCGAATCTTTACAAGGATGAGGGCAAGTACGCCGAGGCCGAGCCTCTTTTCAAGAGGTCGCTGGAAATCTACGAAAGGGCTGTCGGCCCGGAAGACCCCTCCGTGGCGACAGGCCTCAACAATCTGGGCGTCTTGTACAATTCCAAAGGGCAGTTCGCGGAGGCGGAACCGCTCTACAAAAGGGCGCTTGCGATATGGGAGAAGACGCTTGGCCCCGATGATCCGGACGTTGCCCGATGCCTCAATAACGTTGCGACCGTTTGCTGGAACCAGGGCAAATATTCCGAGGCCGAGCAGCTTTACAAAAGGGCGCTGGCCATAAACGAGAAAGCCCTCGGTCCGGACCACCCGGACGTCGCGGTGAATCTCAACAACCTGGCCAACGTCTACCACAGACTCGGCAAGTTCGCCGAAGCAGAGCCGCTCTTCAAGCGGTCGCTGGCGGTTTGGGAAAAAGCCCTCGGGCCGGACCATCCGAACCTGGCCGTAAGCTTGAACAGCCTGGCTTCAAATTATGTGGATCTGGGAAAATACGCGGATGCAGAGCCGCTCGATAAACGGGCGCTGGCCATCTCCGAAAAGGCTTTCGGCCCTGACCATCCGGACGTGGCCTTCGCGCTGGATGACCTCGCCAACGTTTACCGCAGCGAGGGCAGTTGCGCAGAGGCCGGGCCTCTCTATAAGCGCGCGCTGGCGATACGCGAAAAGGCGGTCGGGCCTCGCAGCAGGGACACGGCGGTTACTCTTATGGACCTTGCGACGTGCGAGCTCCAGGAGAAGAATTTTGGCGATGCCATTGAACATTCGGTCCGCGGCGTGGCGATCGGGCGCGAACTGAAGGGACGTACTGAGGCCGCGATGGGAAAGACAGTGGAGGCGCAAGCCTCATGGAAGGAGGCGTTCTCCATTCTTGAACCCCTGGCAAAGAATGCGGAAGGCGTCGTCGAGCAAGCGACGTACGCCGAGATCCTGTTATGCCTGGGCAAGACGGAGGAAGCAAGGCCCGTCGTCAAGAAAGTCCTGGCCACCGGCTACAAGAACCCTGACTTCATCACTCTTTGCCGTGAAAAGGGACTATGAGGAGCGCGGTGTCTTTTCACTTGCCGGCAGGTGGCTTTCATCCGTCATCTCTCATCCATCATCGTTCATCGTTCGTTCCCCCCGGTGCTATAATCATTTCTTAATGTTGGAGGGATTAAATGGCCCGCAAGTTTGAACTCGGCTTCGCCGAACTTCCGCCCAACAAAACCTTTCAGGAAGGCATTCGGCGCGCGCCCAGCCGCGGTTTCAGGCTGAACGGAAAGGACGCGGCGACGGCCTTGAAAAACGCGCTTCGATATATCCCCAAGCGCTTTCACAAGGAGCTTGCCGGGGAGTTCGCGGAAGAGCTCGTGACGCGCGGCCGGATCTACGGCTACCGCTTCAGGCCCGAGGGGAAGCTCGGCGGCAGGCCGGTTGAAGAATATCCCGGCAAGAT
>JBBIMN010000060.1:0-10025 GCA_037444385.1 Acidobacteriota bacterium
CGCCCCGGTTTCCGCGAGTTCAACGGCCTGGCGGAAAATCCAGGGGTTCTTCACGGCGGCTCGGCCGATCATCACCCCGTCGCAGCCGGTTTCGGAGAACATCCGAAGGACGTCATGCGCGTTCTCAACGTCTCCGTTGCCGATGACCGGCAAACTCACTGCGGCTTTCAGTTCGGCGATGCGGGGCCATGCGGCCCTGCCTTTGTAACCCTGTTCTCTCGTTCGGGCGTGGAGGCAGAGGGCGGAAACGCCGGCCTCTTCAAGCAGCTTCGCGACCTCTATAAACGTAAGCTGGTGTTCGTTCCACCCCAGGCGCATTTTCGCGGTCACGGGGACTTTGACGGCCTTCACGACGGCCTCTGCGACGGCCGCGGCGCGCAAAGGGTCACGCATGAGGGCGGCGCCGCAAAAGCCTTTTGTAACCTTGGGGACCGGACAGCCCATGTTTATGTCCACTATGTCCGCTCCCCGCTGCTCGCAAATTTTAGCCGCCTCGGCCATCGTCGCCGGATTCGAGCCTGAAATCTGAAGCGATATGGGGTGCTCGCCCGGGCCAGTGGCGAGAAACTCCTCCGCCTCCATGTTTCCCCTCACCAGCCCTTCGGCGGAGACGATCTCGGAAACAACCAGCCCCACGCCGCCCACGGAACGGACGACCCTCCGGAACGTCACGTCGGTAAGGCCGGCCATCGGCGCCAGCGCCAGCGGCGGGTCCACCGTAATGGTGCCAATTCTGAAGGGTTTGAGGGGGCCGCTCATGACGGGAAGTGAAAGTATGAAGTAACGTGCTTCCTTTCTTTTAGCCGGGCGCGCCACTTTCCCCTTTTCCCTAACTCATCCTTCATGATTCAACCTTCATACTCTCTTTTTGTAGTACAGCGATTCCTGCCCCTTCGGAACGGGATGTCCGGGCAGGGCGAGCACTTCGTAGGCGATCTCTCTCCGGCTGCCACCGGGTTCCTCGGCAATGACCGTCAACACGTCTCCCGGCCGCACCTCTTTTCCGGGCTTCGCGGGCCGCCCGTTGAGCAGGATACGGCCGGAGTGCGCGTCGCGCTTTGCCGCGGCGCGGCGCTTTTCCAGGCGCGAGTTCTTGAGAAACCTGTCCAGGCGCAGGATCGCCTCCGTCACACGTACTTCGGGTTGATCCAGACGAAGTTCTCGGCCTTAAGCTCCTTGACGTAGTCCTGGTAGGCCTGTTTGAATTTCTGCTCCTTGAGCGCCTCGATGATTCCCTCGCGCGACTCGTCGAGCGTAGGAGGCTTCGCCTCGCGGCGGGAGACGATCTTGAAGATGTACCAGCCGGTCTTGGTTTCCAAAAGGGGCGTCACCTGTCCTGCCTTCAGCGCGAAGACGGGCTGCGAGAGATCGGGGCTCAGATCGCCGGGGGAAAACGTGCCGGCGTCCCCGCCCTTGTCGCGCGAGAAGGCCTGCGAGTATATCTTTGCCAGGGCGCCGAAGTCCTTGCCCTGCGCCAGTTCCCGCTGTATCTGCTCATAGAGCGCCTTGGCCTGGGACGGCGTATGGTCTTCCTTCAGGATGAGAATCTCCTGCAACTCGGCCAGGGGCTTCTGGCCGAACTTGGCCTTGTTGGCATCGAAGTAGGATTTGATTTCGTCGGTAGTCACCGATATCTTGTTCCTGACCTCGCGGCTCTTCATGAACTCGGGAATGAAAATCATCATGACCTGCTTGCGAAAATCGGCCATGGTGAGCCCCTCTTTTTCCACCGCCTTGCTGAGGTCCTCCTTCGTGGCGAGCTTGTTCTCCTTCATGAAGTTGTCAATCTGAAAGTCCACGATGCTGTCAACGTTGTAGATCTGCTTGGCCTTTTCCACGAGAAGCAACTCCTCGGTCATCTGCTCGATGAGCCGTTGCGGGACCTCTTGAATCTGCTGTTCGAGGTCGGGGCCTTTGTACTCGCGTTTTATGCCCTCGATCGTCTGCTTGAGGCGGCTGTCGTATTCGCTTTTGGTCACGATGGCGTCGTTGACCTTGATCACCACCTCCTCGACGACCTGGGCGGAAATGGCCGTGGCGGCCGCGGCGCAAAAAAGGAAGGAAAGGGCTAACCGGTTCATGGCGTCTCCTTTTCGTAATGGAACGGAAGCTTCTTCAAGAAAATGGCAGGGGAATACCGCTCGCGCAGGGAGGCCAGGTACTGCGCCTGCAGCCGCTCCTGCGCCTCGTCCGAAAGGCGAAGCCTGATCAGCGGAGCGGCCTCCTCCAACGGGATCACGTATTTGTCCAAACGCTTTTCGATAAGAATGATCTGGAAGTTTCCAGGGCTGACGTCAATTGGGGCTGAAGGCTCGCCGGGCCGGAGCTTCGCCACCACCGAACTTAAAAATTCGGGAATCTCGCCATCTTCGAAGTATTGCGCCGCGCCGCGGTCCGGGGCCGTGGAATAAAGCCTGGCCACGTCCACGAAGGAGTGGCCGGACTTCAGCAGGCGCAGCGCCTCCTGCGCCTGGGCGGACCCTATCAACAGCATGGAACGCAACAGGACTCCGCGGCCCTTTTCGTAGTCGTCCCGGTTTTCCTCGTAGGCGTGCGCCACCTCGGCGTCGCTGATGGTGATCTTGGAAAAGAGCTTTTCTTGGAGTGCCTGCCGTACCGTCCCCTCGCGCTGTTCCGGGTCGGAATATTGGCCGAGAGGCTGCGGCGGGCCCGAATCGGCCGTAACGGCCAGGTCGTTGAGAACAAGCGCGTCGTTTACCAAGCCGTCCAATATCCTGCTTTGAAGCAGGTCTTCAGCCGGGCCGCCGTCGTGAGCGTAGGCAAGCGCGCGGCTGAAATCCTCGCGTGAGATCCAATACCTGCCGACTATGGCTAAAGCCCGCGGGTCGCTCTCAAGCCTCTTGAACGGGTCTTGCGAACATGAAAGCACGGCCGCGGAGATGAAGAGCGCGAGCAGAAATTTCCTCATGCCGGCTCGTTCACCGGCGGCGCCGCCGCTTCGAGGGCCTTGGAAAGCGCCTCAAGCGGCGCCTCGCCAGGCAGGATGACCATCTCCAGAGAACCGCCCGGCTCCAGGCGAACTCGCTGGCGGTTGGCCAGGAACCCCAAAAGCCCGCGAATATCAAGGAGGGCATCCGGTTCGAACTGCATGAAGAGCACGTCACCTTTTCTAGCCACTTTGCGCACCTGGCAACGCTCGGCCTTGAGCCTGAGCCTTGAGGCCTGAAGCAGCGCCAACGCCGCCTCGGGCAACGGCCCGAAGCGGTCCCCGGTGGCCGCCGCCAACCGCTCTATCTCCTCCTCGCTCGCCGCCAGGGATAGCTCCCGGTAGAAGGCGAGACGATGGTTCACCTCCTCCATATACTCCATTGGGACGGAAAGGTCCAGCCCCATGTTGAACTCGCACCTTGCCTTCGGGCCGCGGACCTCGCCCTTGGCCTCCGCTACGGCCTCCTCCAGAAGGCGCATGTAGAGCTCGAACCCAACGGAGGCCATGTGGCCGGACTGCCGCGCGCCCAGAAGCGTGCCCGCGCCGCGCTGTTCGAGGTCGGCGGCGGCTATGCGGAAGCCGGCGCCCAATTCGGCGAACTCCTCGAGCGCATCGAGGCGCCGGGCGGCTTCACCCGCCGGAACCGTCCCCTTGGGAGTCAGCAGGAAGGCGTAGGCCGGAACGTCGCTTCTGCCGATTCTTCCCCGCAACTGGTAGAGCTGGCAGAGGCCGAAATCCTGGGCGTTCTCCACTATCAGGGTGTTGGCGCGCGGAAGGTCCATGCCGTTCTCGATGATCGTGGTTGAGACGAGCGCGTCGTACCTGCCGTGGACGAAGGCGACCATGATCTCCTCGAGGTCCCTCTCCCGCATCTGCCCGTGGGCAACCGCTATTCGCGCCTCCGGCACGAGGGAGCGCAGCCGTGCCGCGCACGCGGCGATGTCTTCAACCCTGTTATGGACGTAAAATATCTGCCCGTTGCGGGCGAGTTCGCGGCGCACGGCCCACGCCGCCAAGCCCTCGTCGTAGGGCAGCACGCGTGTCTCTATGGCCAGCCGGTCCTTCGGCGGCGTCTGTATGAGCGACATCTCCAGGAGGCCGGAAAGCCCCATTTGAAGCGTGCGCGGAATCGGCGTCGCCGTCAGCGTCAGCGAGTGAACCTCGTGCTTGGCCCGCTTTATCTTCTCCTTGTGGGCGACGCCGAAACGCTGCTCCTCGTCCACGATCATCAGCCTGAGATTGGGCAGGACCACGTCCTTGGAGAGCACTCTGTGTGTTCCGATGAGGACGTCCACGAGCCCGGCGGCGGCGTCCTTTATGATCGCCCTCTGCTCCTTGGGCGTGACGAACCGCGAGAGCATCGCCACCCTGAAGGGGAACGGGGCGAAGCGCTCCGTGAACCGCTCGTAGTGCTGAAGCGCCAGCACCGTCGTGGGGCAGAGCACCGTGACCTGCCCTCCATCGGCGGCGGCCTTGAAGGCGGCCCGCAGCGCGACCTCGGTCTTTCCAAAGCCGACGTCCCCGCAGATGATGCGGTCGGCCGGCTTGTCGGATTCGAGGTCCCGTTTGACCTCCTCTATCACGCGCTGCTGGTCCGGGGTCAGTTCGTACGGAAACGCCGCTTCAAACTCGGCCTGCCAGACCCCGTCTGGAGCGACCGCCATGGCCTTGGCGGTTTTGCGGCGCGCGTAAAGCCGCAGCAGATCTTCCGCTATCTCCCTCACCGCCTTTCGGACCCGCTCGCGCGCCTTCTTCCAGCTCGTCCCGCCAAGCCGGTCAAGCGCGGGTTTGTGGCCCTCCGGGCCAACGTACTTCTGGATAAGGTCCAGCCGCTGGACCGGGACCAGCAGCCTGTCGCCTCCAGCGTACGAAAGCGCGAGAAAGTCCTCGCGGACGCCATCCCGAACCAGCGTCTCTATCCCAATGTACCTCGCGACGCCGTGGTCGCTGTGGACAACGGAGTCGCCTATTTTTAAATCCCTGAGTTGCGAGAAAAAGGCCTCGTGCCTGACGGGCGCCGCCGCGGCGGGACGGGAGCGGCCGAAGATCTCCTTCTCCGAAATCGCCATCCAGCGGGCGCCCGGCAGCGAGACGCCCTCTTCAACTGGCGCCACCGAGAAGTAAAGCCCGGGCGGGAGCGCGCCGCCGGATGGCACCTCCGCGAGAGGCGGAAGCCCGGCGTCGCGGGCCATTTCCATCGCCCGCTCCATCGTTCCCCTGCCGTTGAAAAGAAGAAGCACCCTGAAGCCATCCTTTACACGCCCGCCCAGATTGGAAAGGAGCCTGAGAGGCTCTCCCGGGAAGATCTGCGGGCGCTCGCTCTCGATATTCGCGGACGATTCTCCCATGCGCATGCAGCCGGACGACGAGAGAAGAGCATTTAGCGCCTCCTTGTTCCAGAAAAGATGGCGTGGCGCGAAAACCTCGGGGCGGCCGTGGCTCTTGAAGCTTTGGGACCAGAAAGCCTCTCGCTCCTCCGCGCTCGCGCTTATCGCCTCGGACGATGCCGCCACCCACGCGCAACGGCCGAGAAAATCGGGGAGCGGACAGAAAAAATCGCCGTGAACTCTGGCCCCGAAGGCTCCGGTGCTTTCGAGCAGCCGCCTGTGGGCCTTCAGAAGCGCCTCGTCCCTCACGGCCTCGAACAGCGGAGGAATCCATACGGAGTGGCTTATCTGAGAGAGAGACCGCTGGCTGGTGACGTCGAAAAAGCGCACCTGCTCGGCCTCCTCTCCGAAGAGTTCCGTCCGTATGGGCAGCGTTTCGTTGGGAGGGAAGATGTCCACCAGATTGCCGCGGAAGGAGAACTCGCCTGGAGCGTTGACCAGGTCGGCCTTTCGATAGCCCATCTGCCAGAGCTTGTGCCTGAACTCCCCTGGATTCAAAGCCACGCCGGGTTCCAGGAATGGCTGGCTTGATGGCCACCAGCCGCGCTTCGGCGTTTTCCAGAGAAGCGATTCGGCGGAAAGCAGCAACGGGAGGCGCTCGGAGAGGGCGATCCTGCCGAGAGCCAGGGCGCGCTCCAAAAGAAGGCCGGAGTGGACCGGCATGACGTCGTACGGGTCAACATCGCAAGGCGGAAGAAGGACGGGCGCCGAGGACTCCCCCAAAAGCGCCAGAAGCGAATCGCGCAGGCGCGAGGCGGCATCGCCAGATGGAGCGACGATCGCGGCGCGGCGCGGCTCTTTGGCGTCTTGCGCGCTGGCCAGCAAAGCGGCGAGGCCGTAGGGAAGCGAAGCGCCCCGCAGGCCGGCGTAACCGCCGCTCTGAGCCTCTATCCAGGCCCCGAGTTCGATGAGGAACCGGTGCGTGAGCCCGTTCAACTTAGTTCGCCCCTGATGCGGGAGATGATTGAGCTCGTCGAGCGCCCTTCCAGAAGCGGCAGGCTCAGCACGCGCCCGCCGCGCGAGACCACGTGTTCGCGCCCGACGATTTCGTCAAGCGGCCAGTCTCCTCCCTTGACGAGCACGTCCGGCGAAAGAGCCTCGATGAGTTGAAGTGGAGTGTCCTCCTCGAAGATCGTTACGGCGTCCACGGACTCAAGCGCCGCAAGGATTTCAGCCCGCTCGTTTTCTGGAATGACTGGCCGCAGAGGGCCTTTCAGCAGGCGCACCGAAGCGTCGCTGTTTAGGCCGACGGCCAGCGCCCCGCCAAGCGCCCGTGCCGCGGCAAGATAGCGGACATGGCCGGCGTGAAGCAGGTCAAAGCAGCCGTTCGTGAAGACCACCGTGATTCCCGATTCGCGCCAGCGCTCTCTTTTGGCCAGCAGCTCGGAAAGGAGAAGCACCTCTCCCACGCCTACCTCCCGAACCGCAGCGAGTCCACTTTTTGCTGGAGCGGATCGAGAACCTTCTGGCGCAAATCCTGGAGGGGCGCCACGCGGCCGCCAACGACTATGCAGAGCTGGTAAGGCTGGACCACGTCGCCGTTTTCATCGAAGGTGGTCATGCCCGAAACGCCGGGGTAATTGCGCAGGTCCGCGAGGCCGCGGCGTATCATGTCCGGCCTCGGCCCGAATTCGGCCATGGCCTTGGCCAGAATTCGCACGGCGTCATAGGCGTGGGCGGCGTAGACATCCGGCTCGCCTCCGTAGTGGTTCCTGTAATTGGCGATGAACGAAGCGGTGTGCGGGTCCGTGCTCGCGGGATCGTACGCGGGTCTGGGGAAAATGATCGTCTCGGCGCTGACGCCCAACGCTTGCAGGAACGATCCCGAAGCCGCGGCGCTCGTTGTCAGAAGCGGCCTGTCAACCCCCTTCGCGCGAAGCGCCCGCACCAGAGGCGCAAGCTCCGATACATAACCAACGAGGTAGATCGCCTGCACGCGCGGGCAACGGGAGGCCGCCTGCGCCGCGACCTGGGCGTAGCTCACCTCTTTGGACCTGAAGAGAAGGGTTTCAGTCGTCCGCTGTCCGCTTTCAAAAGCCTTGGCGAACTCGTGCCGCAGGCCATCGGCGTAAGGGTTTTCCGAAGCGATGACCAGAACCCTGGCCGCGTGAAGCGTGAATGCCGCGAAATCGGCCATCACAAGGCCTTCGAGCGCGTCCGAAGGGTAGTTGCGGAAAATGTACTGGCCGGAGCCGCTCAGAAGCGGCGACGAGGCGCTTGGAGAGAGAAGGATGCGCCCGTACCGCGAAGCCACCGGAACCATGGCAAGCACTTCCGCGCTGGTCCCTCCGGCGATGATCGCGGGCGCCTGGTCCTTCTCGATAAGCTCAAGGGCCAGCGCGGCCGCCTGGCGGGGATCGCCCCCGGAGTCCTTCACGCGAAGCATAAGCTGCCGGCCCTGGACGCCCCCTTCGTGGTTCACCTCATCCGCCGCCAACTCGATCCCCTGGCGCATCGGCACGCCGTAAGCCGAGTACTCGCCAGTGAGAGGAAGGACGGCCCCCAGAACCAGCGGCCGGGTTCGGCAGGAAAGCATGACGAGCAAACCCGCCGCGCCCGCCAAGATAAGAAACGCGACCGAGCTTAGCGCCGGATGCAAACGAAAATGGGACACTCTCACCCAAGCTCCCTTAGCAGGCTGTTGAAAAACTCCCGCGGGCCCCAAGGGCGCAAGAGATCGGGGACCATCTGCTTTGTTCCGGCTCGTCATAAGAGCACCACTCCGATTTCCTCGCCGCGCCTCGCGTCTGGCCGCCAAGCCTTTTGCGCGCGGCCTGCGCGGGTTTCTCAGCCGCCTGCTAGCGTCTAATTTTACGTGGAGTTCCCCACAAAAGCAACCGCGACAAACAGTCCACCGGTTATGCCACCGCGCAATTCGCGGCAAGAAAAAGGTCCTGGGGCCTGTCAGGCCCCAGGGCGCGACGGTTCGTTAAGATGCAAGGCCTTCACTTCTTCGGCGCGGCGGGCGCTCGGGTGTAGGTGATTTCCATCATGAGAAACTCCTTCCCGTCCGGCCCTTTGTTGTACATCTCCATGACGTGCTTATCTTTGTCCACGATTCTTAACACGTCGCGGGAAGTGGTGACTTTTCCGCTCTGCGGGTCCGCGTAGGTCACGAGGCACGTCATCACCTTCCCGGCCGCGTCGAGGTCGCCCGCGCTCGTCATGATCCCCGTGCTCATGTTGTCCATCCACGTGCCGATGAACTTCTTCTGCACGTTGTCATAACCCGTGTAGCCGATGCCCTCAAACGGCTGATTCATGAACGCGCTCTTGAAGCTTTCCTCGAGGTAACGCCCTCCCAGGATCATCTTGGCTGTGGAGACGCCATGAGAAACATCTGGCGCCAGGCCGGGAGCCTGCCACATCTTCACTTCCACGTTCCATTTCCCGGCCAGGGCAGCCAACAGCTTGTGCTGCTCGCCGGGCGTCGCTGCCACCCGCATCTTCTCCATGGCGGCTTTCTGCTCGGGCGTCATCTGAGGGGCGCCCTTGGCGGGTGGCGCCTGCGCCCTCTTTTTCTCGGGGGGCTTTGCCTTCTCCTGTGCCAGCGCTCCGCCGGCTAAAATGGCAGCCATCGTGAACAATGCCAGCAACACAACTCGTCTCGCCATCTCGCACCTTCCTTTCCGGTATTGGCCGTGCCCCGCAAAACGCGGGTCCGGCCCCAACGATTCCCGGGTCCTGGCGAATCGGGACCGTTCCCTTGGTTTTAACACTTTGTCCCGGCGTTGTCCATGCTTCTTGCGCTTGACGCTTCCCGGTGGTATTAGTATCGCCTGCGCTTTGCGCGATGGGGGGCGTCATGAACACGCTGCCGATAATAATAGGCGCACTCTGCGTTTACGCGATCGCTTACAGATACTACAGCGCCTTCATCGCGGCCAAGGTGCTGACGCTTCGGAGCGATTGGGAGACGCCGGCGCGCCGGTTCAAGGACGGCCACAACTACGTCCCGATGAACAAATGGGTGCTATTCGGCCACCACTTCGCGGCGATCGCCGGGGCGGGTCCGCTGGTCGGGCCGGTCCTGGCCGCGCAGTTCGGATGGGCGCCCGGGCTTTTATGGCTTCTTTGCGGCTCTGTGCTCGCGGGCTGCGTGCACGACTTCGTCGCGCTGGCGGCGTCGGTGCGCCACGACGGTCGGTCTCTTCCAGAGATCGCGCGGGGAGAGATCGGCCCAACCGCCGCCTTTACCGCCGGCGTCGCGGTGCTGTTCATAGTCGTGGTCGCGCTGGCCGGCCTGGGAATGGTCGTCGTCAACGCGCTCTCTTCCAGCCCCTGGGGAACATTCACCATTGCCATGACCATCCCCATAGCCATCATAATGGGACTCTACATGTTCAGGCTGAGGCCCGGCGCAATCGTTGGCCCAAGCCTGGCCGGGGTCGCTGTGCTCATCGTTTGCGTCGTGTTGGGCAAGTACGTCGCGGGCTCATCGCTGGCCGGGGCCTTTACCTTCAACTACCACCAGCTCACCGTGCTGCTGGCTTTGTACGGCTTCGCGGCGTCGGTCCTGCCGGTGTGGCTGCTGTTGGCTCCCAGGGATTACCTTTCGTCCTACATGAAGGTCGGAACCATAGCCGCGCTTGTCCTTGGGGTGATCATCGTCCATCCCGATTTCAAGTTTCCAGCCATGTCGCAGTTCGTCAACGGAGGCGGCCCAATCATACCGGGCAAGCTTTTCC
>JBBIMN010000061.1:0-5206 GCA_037444385.1 Acidobacteriota bacterium
GCGTACTTGCCGTACGCCAAGCCCGGGCAACGCCGCCCCGCGGGATGCAGCGGCGACCGAATGCCAGCGTATTTCCGAAACGGAGTACTAAGGATTTCATTGTTCTCGCGCCTGCCCCTGACACCCGCCCCTTTCTCATTCCCAGCTTTCACACCTGGTGAAGCGGCTCGCCGGCGGCGGCGAGAATGGCCTCGTGGACCGTTTCCGAAAGCGTCGGATGGGCGAAGATAACGTGGCGCATATCCTTCAACCTCGCTCCGGCGCTCATCGCCGTTGACACGCAGTGTATGAGTTCGGAGGCCGACGGTCCAACTATCTGCGCGCCCAATATCTCATCCGTGACTGGATCGGCTACGATTTTTACGAGGCCTTCATCGTCCCCGGCCGTTATTGCGCGGGCGTTTGCCCTGAAAGAGAATTTGCCAACGGCCGGCCGCGCTGTTTTCTGCGCCTTTGCCTGGCCTTCGGTAAGGCCAATAACGGCTAGCTCGGGATGGGTGTATACCACGTTAGGGATGTAAGGTTTTTCCATCGGATCGGGCTCGCCGGCCCAGTGAGCGGCCACGGCAAGCGCCTCGTGGGCGGCCTTGTGCGCGAGCATAAGCCCGCCGCGCACGTCTCCAGCCGCATAGACTCCTGGCGCGGTTGTTCTCCAGTGGTCGCCGGTCTTCACGAAACCTCGCGCGTCGGTTTCGATCCCCGCCTTTTCAAAGCCGAGGCCGCCGCTCACCGGGTCGCGTCCTACCGCCACGAGCACCATCTCCGCTTCAAGAACATGGTCTTCTCCTTTGGCGTTCTTGAAGACGACTCTGCATACAGGGCCTGCGGTCTGGACCTCCATGAGCGTCGCCCTGAAGTTAAATACGAGCCCCTGCTTTCGGAACGCCGCCGACGCGTGCGCGGCGACGTCGTTGTCGCAGAATGGCAAGAGCGCTGGAAGCATCTCCACAAAGGCGACCTTGGAGCCGAGCCGCCTGTAGAGCGTCCCGAGTTCTAGCCCGATCACCCCAGCGCCCACGATGACCAGCCTGGCCGGTACGGAAGGCACCGTGACAAGACGGTCAGAGGAGACGACGCGTTCGCCGTCCTCGGGGGCAATCGAAAGGGCGTGAGACTTTGAACCGGTCGCTATCAAGGTGCGCTCGGGCGCCAACTCTAAAACGGCCCCGCCTTTGCCGACAACGATGACGCGGCCAGGCGCTACAAAGCGGCCCTCTCCGCGCAGAATCCTCACCTTGCGCTTTTCGAGAAGAAACTCGACGCCATCAACCAGTTTGGCGGCGCACCGCGAGGAAAAGCCGCGCAACGCTTCGATATCCAGCGACAATCCCTCCAGCTTGAGCCCCATGGTTTCCCACGTCGGTTTTCGGTCCAATGGCTCGGTGGCGGATAGCAGGGCCTTGGTCGGAACGCAGCCCCGGTTGAGGCAGGTTCCGCCTATGGCGTCCTTTTCGGCAAGAGTGACTGAAAACCCTTTACGGGCGGCTTGCAAAGCCGCCGCGTATCCGGCCGGCCCCCCCCCCAGGATCAGCACTTCGCACGATTCGGGCATGACTAAATCTCCATGCGCAGGCGCGCCCTCGGTTTTCACGCGAACTTCCCGGCGTGGTAGGAGCTGCGCACCAGCGGCCCGGAAAGAACCGCGCAGATCCCAGCGCTTTTTGCCTCGATCCTCAACTCTTCAAACTCCTCCGGCGTGTAGTATTTCGCTACCGGATGGTGGCGGCGCGACGGCTGAAGGTACTGGCCGATCGTCAGCCGCGCGATGCCGGCGCGCGCCAGGTCATTGAACGCTTCGCGCAATTCCTCCCGTGTCTCTCCGAGCCCCGCCATGAGGCCGCTCTTGGTAGGAATCGCTGGTGCAAGCGCGCGCGCGCGCGCAAGCACCCCAAGCGACCTGTCGTAGCTCGCTTTAGTCCTGAGGCTTGGCGTTAGACGCCTGACGGTTTCCAGATTGTGGTTGAAGACGTCCGGACGTGCGTCCAAAACCGTCTTCAGGCAATCGTCCCTCCCCGAAAAGTCGGGGGTAAGAACTTCCACCCTTGCCCCAGGGATTCGCTCCTTGAGCGCGCGGCAGACCGAAGTGATAACGACGAACCGCAATTGGAGTTCCTTCGCAGCATCGGCCACACGCAGTGCTTCGTCAAGGTTCTTGCCTTGCGGCCTTCCCGTCGAAACGTTGCAAAAGCGGCAAGCCCTCGTGCATGAATCGCCCAGGATCATGAAGGTGGCCGTGCCTTCAGCGAAACATACGCCCTTGTTGGGACATGCGGCGGAGGTGCAGACGGTGTTGAGGTCGTTTTCACGGATGATCCGAAGCACCTGGCTTGCCGTCTCGCCAACCGCCAGCCGCCGAATGTTTTCCCTGAACCACTCGGGCTTCCTGCCGTTTTCCAGCACACCGCCTCCCAAGATCAGATAGCATAAGGCAATCGCCTCGCACGCACAACATGAATCTGATGTCCCCTATACTTGAACCATCTCTTCGGCCCCTTTCTCGCGCCGTGACTGCAAGCTCCGCCTGCCCGCTCGCTCCTCGCTCCTTCGCCACGCCCTTCGGCCCTGCGTGAAAAGATGATAAGCTAAACGGGTGAGAGCGAGCGTGGTATACCTTGGTGAAAAAATCGCGGCGATCGCAAAACCGGCCGGGCTGAGTCTGGCGACTTCACAGAGGGACGAAGAGGGCGCGGTGACAAGGCTTCTGGCGGCGCTCTCCAATTCAAATAGAGCAAGAATGCTCCAAGGGTGGAGCCTTGTCCACAGGCTAGATTCCGGCACTTCGGGACTAACGCTACTGGCGCGGGGCCCTCTCGCCCGCAAGGAACTGTCGGCGCTTTTTTCGTCTGGCGCCGTCCACAGGCGTTACCTGGCCCTTGTCTGGGGCGAGCCTGAATCGGTGGCAGGCCGCCTCGCGTGGCCGTTGGGCCCCGATCTGTCGGACAGGCGCAAGATGCGCGTTGACCCTTCCGGGAAAGCCGCGGCCACGCGCTATCGCACCCTGGCATCAACCACAATGGCCTCCCTTCTGGAGCTTGTGCCAGAGACGGGCCGCACGCACCAGATTCGCGTCCACCTTGCCGAAGCCGGCCATTCAATTCTGGGTGACGATTTTTACGGTCGTCTTCGCCACGTCCCCACCGGCGTCAGCGCCGCCGAAAGACGCGCCCTTCAGCCGGGGCGGCCTCTATTGCACGCGTGGAGGCTGGACTTGCCCGAAACCAGGGTCTCGCCGCCGCTTTCGCTCGAAGCCCCGCTGCCGGAAGATTTCAGGCGCGTGCTCAAGAGACTGAGAATCACTTTCCCCGAGGATCAGGAGCTCCAGCCGACCCCGTAAGTAAGAGGCAGAAGGACGCGGCGGGTTCCCTGCGCTGACCACTCGCGTTTGATCATCGCTTCGGCCTCCGCTGGTGACAGCCATCCATTATTGAGAAGCTCGGCGGCCTCCACGACGGTTTCATCAAGATCATCAATCGTTACCCAGCCGCGCGTGGTCTGGAAAAGTTCTGGCCTGAATCCCGCCTCTTGAAGCCATGCACCCACTCGTCTCCCGGCGTCCGGGTGGCCGCCCCGGCACTTCACTGACCCGGCAAGCGCCAGGCCCAGGCCGGTGTCGGGCTCATCGCGGCGAGATGTAATGTCTGGCTCTGCCAGCACAAGAACGGCGCCTCCGGGCGACAGGACCCGCTTTGCCTCTTCCAGCGCTCCGACCGGATCCCGAAGCCACAGCAGGACGAAGTGGAAGGACACCGCGTCGAAGGAGGCGTCTCTGAAAGGAAGTTTGTCCGCATCGCCACGGGTGAATGAGTATTCAGCGGGATGCGCGGCCGGAAGGCAAACGTCGAGACCCCAAACCCTCCTGCCGGTTCGGGAGGCTATTTCGGCGGCGACGACTCCTTCCCCTGATCCCACTTCAAGGACACGCCGCTCGTGGAAAGCCTCGCCATCCGGTAGACGGCAAGCCTTTGCTGGCGCGTCTTTTCAAATTGAAATCTTGAGGCCGCCATCAGTCGTTTCGCGTGACGAAGCCTTCGCCATAACCGGCCTCTTTCAAGCGCGACTGGAGAGCGTCCGCCGTCTGTTCGCCCGGCACGTGGCCGACCCTCACGCGGTAGAACTCGCGGAAGCGAATCACATAAGCGTCGCCGAACTGTTTTTGCAGCTTGTCTCGAAGCCGCAGGGCATTCTGCTCGACGGCGAAAGCGCCCACCTGCACCGTGAATGTCCCATCGAGCACCGGTCTCGTCGGATCCGTTCCGGCTGCAAGCACTTCTCCGGGAGGCGGAGCATACCTGACGCGTTCCTTGCCTTCCTTGACAACCTCGATGCGGACGCGGGCGAGTCCTGCTCCCGCGTACCCCAACTCCTTCGCGGAGCCATAGGAGCAGTCGAGGATGCGCCCTTTTACAAACGGCCCGCGGTCATTGACCGTGATGATTGCCTCTTTGCCGTTGTCGAGGTTCGTGACTCGAATTGTGGTACCCAGCGGAAGTGTACGATGGGCGGCGGTCAAGGCGTACATGTCGAAAGTCTCCCCGCTCGCCGTCGGCCTTCCATTAAACTCCTTACCGTACCAGGAGGCCATGCCTTCCTGAGAGTTTCCCCTCATCGGCTCCGGGGGTGGAACGTGATGAGGCCTCTTGGCACCGCCGCAGGCAAGCAGCGCGGCGAGAACAAACAAAGCCGCCGCGGTTATTGCGCGAGACTGTCCCCGGCGGCTATTCATTTGAAGAGCCTCCTGAGCTTCTCTCCGCCCCCGTCGGCCGGGGCATTGCGGATAAAGATCCAGAAGAGGACGAAGAGCGCCGCTCCAGCGAACGCCGCAACGATCACTACCACGAGGATGGTTCCAGCGCCCGATGAGCCCTCCTCCCAGCCGAAGGAACGGCGCAGCAGTTCAAAAGCCGGCACGCGCCCGAGAAACACGTAAAGAGACGAAAGGCCGGCCTTCAACAGGCGCCAGAGAAAGTCCACCACGGAGCGCCTCCAACCATCGCGCCGTTAGCAGGCCGCTGAAAAATCCCAACGCGATTTCTTCAACGGCCCGCTATACTGGCCCCGGCGAAAAAACATGCTCACACCCCGCTCGCCGCGAGCCCTGCACATGCGGCAACAGTATATTCCTCGCCCCTTTCGGGCGCCAGAGCCTGTATAATGGCAAGCCGTGGCCGCGGCTAGCGCGCCCCTTGGACGCGGCTCCGCCGCAAAG
>JBBIMN010000061.1:5216-9785 GCA_037444385.1 Acidobacteriota bacterium
TTCATATTGTTTTTGTAAAAATTCAATGTTGCCTTCAGCAATTTCCATTTTTCTCCTTGGAGGAACAGTGGGCGCCAAGTGGGGTTGCGGTGAACTAGAGGGGATAACGGTTTGGTGGGGCCGTGCGAGGCTTTTTACTTACAGCATCCAGGTCTACGCGTACGGAGTTGACAAGGTCCTTGTTGATGCCGCATCGTGGAGCCTGCGGCGTCCCTTCTGGCAGTTTTTCGAAGAACGCTTGCCCGAAAAGGTCCTTCTAACGCACCTTCACGAGGACCACTGCGGCAACGCGGGCGCGCTCGCAAATCGGGACGTTCCAGTCCTTGCACCTGGACCAGCGATTGCAGAGGCCCTGGTGGAACCTAGACTTCCGTTGTACCGGCGGCTCATCTGGGGCCGCCGTCCCGCTTTTCAGGCAGAGCCACTTCCCGAGATCGTGGAGACAGCGCGCCATGCGCTTCGCGTCATACCGGTCCCCGGTCACACCACCTGTGACGTGGCGTTTCTTGAAGAGAGGGAGGGCTGGCTTTTCACGGGCGATTTCTTTCTCACGGCCAAGCCACGGTTGATTTTCAAGGATGAGGACCTATCCGTCACTTTGCGCTCAATTGAAAATATCTTGCGCCTTCCGTTCCGCTTGATTTTGGACGCCCACGAGGGTCCGCTTCAGGAAGGCCCTGCCCTCTTTCGGAAGAAGCGCGAGTACCTTCTCGCCCTCAAGGATCGCGTCAACGCCCTGCGCAAACAGGGCCTCTCCGACGAAGAAATAGACCGCCGCCTCTTTCCGAAGAAGCCCCTGATAACACGCGTCTCCAACGGCGAATGGGCATCACTTCACATGGTCAAGACGCTGCGATGACGCCTGGCCGAGGCTGCCCGCGCGCCGGATTGTCTATTCGGTTTTGTCGGGGGCGCCGCCGGCCCAGATGGCGGAGTGGAGGCCTTTGCGGACGATGATACTCCAGCCTTCCTCTTTCGCTAGGGTTTCGACGGCCTCTTCCCTCGAAAGGTGGACACTGTTTTCCGCCTTGTCGCGTCGCTGGTCCACGCTTTCCCGCACATGCTGGCGCACCTGCACCAATTGAGCGCTCATCGCCTGTAAGCCGGCGCGGTTCCTATACGGGTTGATGGTTTAGTGGAGCCGGAAAACGGCGCATGCCGGACCATTGGCAGTTATACAGAGCGCCGGTAGAACCCGCGGGGAGGGCTCAGGCCTTGCGCGGCCTGAAAGGCCGCTATCGCAAGGCATGGGGCCTTCCGTGGCGAATACAGAGCGTCATGCCTCCTCGTGACGCCGCATATTTACGACGCTCTGTATAAATTGACGGGAGTACGCGACCAGGGAAAACCCAGAGGGGCTGCCAAAGGAGAGAGCGCTTTAACGGGAGCGGATCAATAGGCGCCGCTCTTGCTATTCCCATCCTTCGGCGGCGAGGGCTTCGTGGAGGCGGTCGGGGTGCTGGCGGCATTGGTGTTCGATCTTGCTCGACTCCTCGTGCGCCTTGCTGTAGGGCCAGCCCGTGATCATGCGGTTGCGCTCGTGCAGCTCGTGAAGAAGGACGAAGCCGCGCTCCGGATCGTCCAGGTCGTCGTCAATCCAGACCTCGTTTTCTGGCACGAACTCGTAGACGTGGTCGTGCCCCCCTTCCGTAAAATCAACATCGAAGACGCTCCGCACGAGCCTGCCGTTGACGACCCACACGCTCACGCCTTTCTCAAGGTGCTTCCACAGTTTGACGTGGACATCCCTGCCGTCGGGAAGTTGCTTCCCGCCGCGAGTCAGTATCCTCACGTCGCCTGCCCGCCTGCGCTCTTTGCGTTCGGCCCGGTCAGCGGCCTCCAGCGCGTCGTTGTAATCAACGCCCTTAGCCATGAGGCGCCGCTCCACGAGCAGGTGGTCAATGAAGAAGCGCCGCTCGTCCGGGTGGGCCTCCTTGTCGAGCCAGAGCTCCCGCTCTGGAATGAAAGTGAAGCTGTAGTGGTGGCCGAAATTGGTGAACTCCTCGTCAATGTGCTCGCGGATGTATTTCCCGTCCACGACCCAGACTTGAAGGCCTCCGATCTCATCGGCCTTCTCGATATAGGGCGGTTTCATGCTCTCCGGCATCGTTCATTCCTCCAATTGGTTTGCCATACTGATCACCCGCTGCTTCACCGCTTAATCGGGAGATCCGCTGGCGGCGGTGTGGGCGCCGGAGCGCCCTCCGGCGAGACGCTTTGCTGAGGCAAGGACTGAGACAAGACGCGGCGCAGGGAGTACTTGAAGAAACCGGCATAGTGGTCCACGCCCGTGTATCGGTAGGAGGTCATAAGGAACTGAGTGGTCCGAACGCCGTTGACCGAGTAGTTGTCCACTTCCGCTTCGATGGTCATGCCATCCCCGGAAAGGACCATGACCGGGTGAAAGACAACATCTCCCTGAGCTTGGCGCACGACTGACGCCGGCAGGTTGGAGAAGATGTCAACCAGAGAGTCGGCGTCCGGAGCCCATGAACCGCTCAACGTCCGGCCTGATTGATGCATGGCCGCGTTTGGGAAGAAGCGGCCCGGGCCGTCGGCTCTGAATACGTCGCCTTGGCGGGTGATGGTCACGACCTCTCCCACAGGCGAATCCGCGCCCCCTCGCTCGGCTTCATATCTTGTTACCTCCCATTGTCCCTCGAATGAATTCAACCGGTCTTTCTGCCGCTGGGCCTCGGCCTCATCCCGCGCCTTCTTGGCGTGCGCGACGTTCTCCCTCGCGGCAAGCTCTTTCTTCGCCTCGATGGAGTAGATTCGGTTCTGCGCCTCCTCGGCGTCTGCCGGTTTGGGCATGGTCATAAGATAGAGTTCGAGGTTCTGTATCGCCTCGTCGTAACGCTCGGCTGAAACGAGCGCCAGCGCGAGATCGTAGTAGGCATCCGGCCACCATGGAGCTATCAGAAGCGCGCGCTTGTAGGCGTTGACCGCCAACTCGATGCCTTCGGCATCCTTTGCTTCCTTGTGAAAAGTGGCGCCCATGACGAGGTTCCTCTTTGCCTCCGCCGTAATGGCCGGTGGCGGATTCATCGTCAATGACAGCGATATGATCTTCTCGCGCAATGTCCGGTCATCGGGGCTCTTCTGCAAATCCACGATGTATTGGTTCAGCGTTTCTTGCGGACTTGCCGGTTGCGTCTGCGCGAAGGCACCCAGTGAAATCGCCGCGAGAAACGCCAGCGAACCCGCCAGTTTGGATATCTTGATCATCGCTCCCTCCCCGCCTTGGGACGCATAATAATCACTTCAGAGGTTGCATCGCTTTCTCGCGTTCTTTCCGGGCCAGGTCGAAACCTTCGATCATGTGCAGACAGGCGCGTATGTTCGGGTCATTCGGGGCGAGGGCCAGCGCGGCTTTGAGGACGCGCTGCGCGCCAGCGTAATCGCCTCGCACCACGGGCAGATAGCAGCTCCCCGCGATCTTGCGAGCTTTATCCAGGAGCACCTTCTGCCGCGGGCCAGGTGCGCCGGCCTTGCTCTGCTGTCCCTGCGTCCAAAGCATCATGAAGTGCGCGGCGTCGGCGATAGGCTGGTTCGTGGGATCAAGGCCGTTCGCCCGGTTGATGCAAGCCAGTGCCGTTGAGTCGTCGCCGCCTAGGAAAGCGTAATAGGCGCTGGCGGCTTCTTCGGTTGCCCGCCGCTGAATTGCCTCCTCGGCCCTCTCCCGGCGGACACGGATGATATCCTGGGTGAGGCCCATCGCGTGATGCACCAGGAGATCGTCCGGCAGCTCCTTTTGAGCCTGGTTGAAGTAGGAGAGAGCCACGAGGGGCGTGCCCGCCTTGAGGGCGTCGAACCCCTTCTGGTAGTTCGCGTTGTTAAGGGTTTGGAGGGGGGCCTGGGCCGGAAAGACGCGCGGCTTTCCTTTTACAACGTTCGGATCAACGTAGATTGGCCTGTCGGGATCAAGGTGGCGCAGGTCAACCACCGAGGAATCAAGTGGCACGTCGCCCTGCCCAGGCACGCGGATGTCACTCTGGTCGAAATTCACGCCTCGTATCTGGCTCGCCGTCTCTTGTTGCGTCTCTTGAAATTTCTTTTTTCGCGCTTCCGCCTCGGCGGCCTCCTTGTCCGCCCTCTCCTGAGCTTCCTTCTGCCGCATGAGGGCCGCGTCTTGCTCTGCCTGTTGCGCCGCTGCCGCCGTGCCGGAGTTGCCCGAAGACGACCCGCTGGAGGATGAGCCGTTGCAGTTGCCAGGGTTGCCCCAGTTAGGGCCGGGGCTGCAGCCTATTCCAGAGCCAGCGCCAGTGACGGTCCCGCAGCAGCTCTGGCACCAGGCCGCGTAGGTGCGAGCCCAATCGCCGCTAAATCCCACCGGTGCATGGCTGCAATCCTGGGCAAGCACGAGCCTCGACGCGGCGAACCCCATGGCCAACACCCCGAGCCAGAGCAGGGCGTTTCTTTTCATGGACTCCTCCTTGACGCCAGAATGAGCCGGGCGCAAATAGGGAACCTTCAGGACGTCACAAAAACTACTTCTTCTTCGCTTTCCGGGGGGAGAGTAGCCGCTGGAGGGCCTCGGCGGTCTGTTCTTGTGGCGCGGGCACGGCG
>JBBIMN010000062.1:0-9748 GCA_037444385.1 Acidobacteriota bacterium
GCCCCGGCGCTGATCACCCCCCGGCCCACTCCTGTAAAGGTTTTACGGCGAGCCTTCCCTCTTTGAGAGCGCGGATGCCTTCGAGGGCTGCGTAGGCGCCTTCGAGCGTGGTGATGCAGGGTACTCTGAGCGCTATCGCCTGGCAGCGGATGTTGGTTTCGTCCCGCTGGCTCTTGCGTCCCATGGGCGTGTTGATGACGAGCTTGAGCGTGCCCGCCCTCAAGAGGCCGGCCGCGTCGGGCCTGCCCTCGCCCACTTTGTTGACGGCGCCCGCGGAGACGCCCGCCTTTTCCAGGAAGGCCCTCGTCCCGGGCGTGGCCACGAGCGCGAAGCCGAGTTCGGCGAGGCCGCGGGCAAGCTCCACGGCCTTCTCCTTGTCGGCGTCGCGAACGGAGAGAAAGGCCACGCCTCCTTCGGGCAGCGGCAGTCCAGCCCCGGAGAGCGCCTTGGCGAAGGCCTGGCCGAAGCTCTGGGCGCGCCCCATCACCTCGCCGGTGGATTTCATCTCGGGGCCAAGAACCGGGTCTTCTCCCAAGAGCCTCGCGAAGGGGAAAACGCTGGCTTTCACGAAGACCTGTTCCGGCCGCTTGGGGAAAGCGCTTAGCCCGCACAGCGCCGGAATATCCTTGATGCGGCGGCCCGTCATGATGCGGGCCGCCAGCCTAGCAAAGGGTATCTTGCGCGCCTTTGAAAGAAAAGGCACCGTGCGCGATACGCGGGGGTTTACTTCGAGAACGAAAAGGCCGTCGCGGTTGTAGGCGAACTGGAGGTTTAGCATTCCGATTATGCCAAGCTCAAGCGCCACGCGCCGCGTAACCTCGGCGGCTTCGTCCAGCACGTCTTGCGGCACGGTCTGTGGAGGGTAGACCTGCGATGAATCGCCCGAGTGGATGCCCGCCTTCTCGACGTGTTCGAGGATGCCCGCCAGCACGACTTCGCTTCCATCGCAAACGGCGTCCACGTCGAGTTCCACGGCGTCCTGCAAGAAGGTGTCGAGAAGAAGCGGGTGATCCTCGCTTACGGCGACGCCCTCGGAGAGATACTGGTCCAGGTGGTCTTCCTTGGTGAGAAGGGCCATGCCTTGGCCACCCAGAACGTAGCTGGGGCGGACCATCAGCGGGAAGCCGAGCGCAGCCGCGCGACCGCGCGCCTCTTCGAGCGTGCGCGCGGTTGCGCCTTTGGGGACGCGCAGGTTCAGCGCGGCGCAGAGGGAGTTGAACATCTCGCGGTCCTCGGCGCGGTGGATCGCCGTTGGCGGCGTTCCAATGAGCGGGTAGCCGAGCCGGTGCAACTCGTTTGCAAGTTTCAGCGGCGTCTGCCCGCCGAACGTGAGAATCACGCCGCCGGGTTTTTCAAGATCGAGGATCGCCTTGACATCCTCGAGCGTCACCGGCTCGAAGTAGAGCTTCGACGCTGTGTCGAAGTCGGTTGAAACCGTCTCCGGGTTGCAGTTGACCATCACAGTTTCAAGGCTCTCGTCCCTGAGCCCGAAGACCGCCTGGCAACAGCAGTAGTCGAACTCGATGCCCTGGCCGACGCGGTTCGGGCCGGAACCGACGACGACGACCTTCCGGCCTGAAAACAGCGCGCTCTCGTTCAGGCCAGTGTAAGAGGAGTAGAAGTAGGGCGTCCGCGCTTCGAATTCGGCCGCACAAGTATCCACGCCGAGATAGGCGGGCTTTATGTCCATCTCCTCGCGCCGCTCGCGTACCACCGCTTCCGGCACCGACCAGATCTTGCAAAGGCGCCTGTCCGCGAAGCCCTCCTCCTTGGCGCGTTTCAAGAGATCAGCCGGGCAGCTTTGCGCATCGAAGAAGCGAAGCCGGTTTTCGGTTTCGACAAGCTGGGCGATCTGCGCCAAGAACCACGGGTCCACTCCCGAAAGCTCCGAGACCTCCCCGGCTGAAAGGCCGTGCTGAAAAGCGAGCGCCGTGTAAAAAATCCTCTCCCAGTTCGGAATAGCGAGTTTCTTTATCAGCGCCTCCCGGCTCTCCACCGGCGGAACTCCGTCCAGAAGCCCGTAGCGGCCGATCTCTACGGAGCGCAGCGCCTTCTGCAGCGACTCCTTGAAGGTGCGGCCGATGGCCATCACTTCGCCGATGGATTTCATGTGGGTGGAAAGTGCCGGGTCGGTCTCGCGGAATTTGTCGAATGACCATCGCGGGATTTTCACGACCACGTAGTCGAGCGCCGGCTCGAATGCCGCGGGCGTCGTGCGGGTGATGAGGTTCGGAAGCTCGTCGAGCGTGTAACCTAGCGCGAGCTGCGTCGCGACGCGCGCGATCGGGTAGCCGGTCGCCTTGCTCGCCAACGCGGAAGAGCGCGAGACGCGCGGGTTCATCTCGATGACAACCATCCGCCCGCTCCTCGGGTGAAGCGCGAACTGAATGTTCGAGCCGCCCGTTTCAACGCCCACGGCTCGGATCACGCGCTTCGCCCAGTCGCGCATCCACTGGTACTCCTTGTCGGAAAGCGTCTGGGCTGGCGCCACCGTTATCGAATCTCCCGTGTGAACTCCCATCGGGTCGAGGTTCTCGATGGAGCAGATGACGACAACGTTGTCGGCGCGGTCGCGGATGACCTCAAGCTCGAACTCCTTCCAGCCGATGAGAGACTCCTCGACGAGCACGCTTCTCGCCGGGCTGAGAGACAAGCCGTAATCCAGAAGGGGCTTGAACTCATTTAGGTTCAACGCGATGCCGCCGCCCTGGCCGCCGAGCGTGAAAGAGGGCCGAAGGATCGCCGGGAAACCCACCTCGCCGATCCTGGCCAAACCCTCGTCTACGCTTCTTGCGACGAAGGAGCGCGAAGTCTCCATGCCCTCTTTGGCGAGGATCTGGCGGAACAACTCCCGGTCCTCCGCGGCGCGGATGGCTTTGGCGCTGGCGCCAATGAGGCGGCAGTCGTAGCGTTCAAGGACGCCCTCGCGGTGGAGGAGCATCGCGGCATTGAGCGCCGTCTGCCCGCCCACCGTCGGAAGGAGCGCTTCGGGCCGCTCCTTCTCCAGGACCGCTTCCAAGGCCCATGGCTCGATAGGTTCGAGATACGTCGCGTCGCAGAGGTCCGGGTCGGTCATTATGGTTGCTGGATTGTTGTTGACGAGGATCGTGCGGATGCCCTCCTCTTTGAGCGCCTTCAGCGCCTGGACACCCGAGTAGTCGAATTCGCAGGCCTGGCCGATAACGATGGGCCCCGAGCCGATGACGAGGACCGACCTTGGCGCGTTCTTGCGAGGCGTCATTTGTAAAACCTCTCCAACAGTTCAATAAAGTCATCGAAGAGGTATAAGGAATCGTGCGGCCCCGGGCTCGATTCGGGGTGGTACTGAACCGAAAAGACAGGAAGCCCCTTATGGCGCATTCCTTCGAGGGTCTGGTCGTTCAGATCCACGTGCGTGACCTCGAAGCCTTCGGGAAGCCTCGAAGCGTCAACCGAAAAGCCATGGTTGTGCGACGTTATCTCGACACGGCCGGTTTTGAGGTTCTTGACCGGATGGTTGGCGCCGCGGTGGCCGAATGGCAGTTTGTACGTGCGGCCGTTGAAAGCCAGGGCGAGCAATTGGTGGCCGAAGCAGATGCCGAAGGTGGGAACGCGTTCGGCGAGAGCGCGGATAACGGGCAGCGCCGCCTTTGCCATTTCGGGATTGCCCGGGCCGTTGCTCAGAAAGAGCCCATCTGGATGAAGCGCCAGAATTTCGTTCAACGATGTATAGGCCGGGACAACCGTGACTTCGCAGTTGCGGGCGGTCAGATTCTTGAGGATGTTTTGCTTCAGCCCGAAGTCAAGCGCTACTACTTTAAAGCGCTTTTGAGGGACGTGCGCCGGGCGCAGAGATTCGACGAAACCTTTCGGGCCGGAGACGCGCGCTGAAAATAGATGGACATCGCTCGAAGTCACACGACCGGCAAGGTCCTCCTCGTCAATTCCCCGAAATGCCCCAAGAAGCTCCCGCAACTTTTCGATTGGCGTGCCGTCGTTGCTGATGAGCGCCTTTGGCGTGCCCCGGCTCCGGCAATGGCGCGCCAGCGCCCTGGTGTCCGCGCCGGAAAGTCCCACGACGCCGTGAAGGCGAAGGTAGTCCTGAAGGTTGCCGTGCGCGCGCCAGTTGGACGGCGACAAAGAGAGTTCATGGACCACGAAGCCAGACAGCGCCGGCGCGCGGCTTTCGATGTCCTCGGGGTTGACGCCGTAGTTGCCGATGTGGGGGAAGGTCATTGCGACGATCTGGCCGGCGTATGACGGGTCCGTCAAAATTTCCTGGTAGCCGACCATCGCGGTCGTGAATACCGCTTCGCCCAACGCGGTTCCCGCGTATCCAAAGCCCTTTCCGGGGAAAACGGTTCCGTCATCGAGAAGCAGAAGACCGTCCATCCGCGCGATTATAAGTGGGAAAGCCGGAACGCGCAAGCCGCTTGGCGGCTTGAACGGGGCGTGTGGAAGGAGCGCCCTGAAGGGTAAAGCGTGAAAGCCGGGTGAGAGATGAACGGTGATAGACGAGGGAAGGCGGCACTCCTCTTCCCAACTTTCTCCCTTGCCTCTCATCCTGCGAGAAAATTTCCCGTGTCTCCGGGCTACACTGTTTTGGTTATCCCCTTGCCGCCGCCAGCGCCTTCTGGTAATCGGGTTCCTGCGCGATCTCCGGGACCTGTTCCGTATAGACGACTTTGTCCTTTTCGTCCAGCACGACGACAGCACGGGACAGGAGCCCGGCCAGCGGTCCGTCCACGATGCGCGCTCCGTAATCCTCGCCGAACTTGCGTTGACGAAGCTCGCTCAGTACGATGACGTTGGAAATGCCCTCGGTCACGCAGAACCGCTCCTGTGCGAACGGCAGGTCGCAGGAGACCGTCAGCACCACCGTGTTCGCGAGTTTCTCCGCCTCCTCGTTGAAACGGTGCGCTGAGGCGGAGCAGACCCGCGTGTCCAAGCTGGGGACGATGTTCAAAATTTTTCTTTTGCCGGCGAAATCGCGAAGCGACACGTCGGACAGGTCGCCCTTCGTAAGGCAAAAATCGGGCGCCTTCGCTCCCTTGGCTGGCAGCGTGCCGCAGGTGTTGACCGGGTTCCCCTTCAGCGTGATCGTCGCCATATGTCCCTCCTATCTGGAAATTATATGCCTCCTGCCCTATCAGTCCCAAAGACCATTCAAGCTTATGTCAATCCCATTGCCAACATCAGGAGGATCGAAGCGTTCGTGCGCCCACTTTCCAAACGGTTCTCGCCTATTCCTCCTGAAAAAATCCTCATCAATTCCTGGCTGCACCTTCATAATCAGCTGCTTCGTCCGATTTGGATCCTCTGCCACGTCGGGCAGATATGCAAGCGGTGCCCGCTCATCAACTACACCATTTTTTTGGTTGAACTGCTCCCGTTCATCAAGTTCATAGAGAAAGACATACTCCGACGCCTCATCACGCGAAAGCCGGTAACCTGTTTTGTAACAGACTTCAATAATGCTGAGGCCGACGCCATTCCCAGGATTGTCCTTGTACAGCTCAAAAAGATTGGGCAATGCGCACCGAGAATCATATTTTGCCAGCAGATTAGCCAGATACGGAGCAAACTCCTTGAATTTTTGCTCTCCAGGCCGAGAATTGCCGCCGATCTCCCACAGCCGTTGAGACCGATAGATTGCAAGAAGCGTCTTAACGCGGTCCAGTCTCTCCTGCTCTGGCGAATTCTTGATCAGATTGCCCGCCTCAGGAAAGAGCGCGCCCCAACTTTGTTTCTTGATCAATCCGCTGACTAGCGTCCTCTCCGCCTCGGAATCTTTGATTTGCCAACCGTCAAAGCTAAATCTACCAGTTCCAATGGGGCTCACATCAAGTATCATCTCAGCATAGGCGCGCTGAAATCGCGTGCTTTGCCAGCAGCCGCACACTCCGAGCTTGTAGTTCAACAGCCCAAAAGCCGATTCGCCGGAGCGGTCGAGAAAGACCGGTCGCAGCTTGGCTAGGTATGGGAGACAATCCACCGGTCTGGCCGAGATTCTTAAAACGGGAATCAGCAGGAAAGCGCTGGTCAGTGCTGATAGGCCTAAAGCAAGCGCGAGTTTTTGCGCCTCCCGACGTGCCCAGGTCGATCTTGCTAGGCAGAATGGAATGCTGAGCCATGCCACTCCAAAGATAGTCCTCAACAAGTGAGTCCACATGGGCTGACATTCTATCTGAGAGAATTGCAGATGGAGGGCGTCACCAGCGTAATAGCCGGCAAAGATTAAGAGAGCCAACTTTAGCGGGCTCCATAACCGCTTATGAAGCCCCAAGAGTCCTGCCACGAGAGTACCAAGAAGAGCCTGATCGCTCCAAAGGAGAGCGCTAACATTTGGGTTGGAGACTAGCGCTTTTGCCAAAGAAAGCGCTAATAACCACAGAAGGAACATCAGAAAACCAAGCGATTGGACATTAGACCCCGCCGGCCTGGGAATGCAGAAAAGCAACGACCGCTTTTTTCTCGCGCCATCGTCGTAGCTTGCCAGATTCTCGTATAAAAAGGCACCGACTCCATTCTTTGTCTGGATATGGTGTGCTACCCAACCGAATATTCCGCGAGCAGCGACAAGAATGGCTTCAACAATCATTACTAGAAGAGAACAAAGCGCAATGAGAGCGCCAAGCGCGCCCAAGTCCCCAAAGCATTCTTTCCATAGATTCGTGTTATCCATCTGCGTCGTCAAACTTTCCGAGATCTCCATGCCACACGCAAGCAAAAGTAACGCGGTTTTCTGAAATAGCGAAAGCTCCCCCGTAAGGAACGCCAGCGTTCCAACGCAAAATACCAGCAGCGCACCCTGCCACTCAGGTCTAAGGCCCAAAGTGATAAAAAGCACTAGGATGAGCAAAAGCGCGGAGACCAACCTCCGGTTTGAAAGCGGTCTTTCGCCAACAGGAAAGAAGACGCCAGCGACTGCGACAAGCGCTTCTTGGAAGATATGAGAAATCTGTGGCATTACTGGCAGTCCCCAATCATGAAAGGGCTTGCTTCTCACCCGACCCTTGAATTGGCTCCTGTTGTGAACCAATTGCCCCGCTGAAACCTAGCTCGTGTTAAGGCCTTTGGCCTTGGCAACGTCAATCCTCAATGGGCATGTTGTAGTAGAAGCGGAAGAGGGCGCCGAGCTGGGGAACGGTCACGACGTCGGGGAGCGGCGGCAGCGGGTTGCTGGAGCGGAGGGCGTCCATGGCCGACTGGTCGTAGGATGGAATGCCCGACGAGCGCACCACTCCAAGGTCGGTGACGCGGCCGTCCTTCTGAATGTTGAAGTGGATGACAACCCAGCCCTTCTGCCTGAGCGTCATCTCGGCCTCTGGCGTGCGCCAGTTGCTCTGGACCCGCTCCTGCACCTTGCGCGCGTAAGGCCCAAGATCCCAAGCCGCCGTGTCAAAGGAGAGGTCTCCAGTGTTGAGACGGCTTGCGTTTGGATTGTTGAATCCCCCTTGAATGGCTCCGGCCATCATCTGTTGCAGCCGCGAGCCGACGCCCATCTGGCCGGGGCGCGGTTGAACCGTAGGCGTGGTTTCGCCTCCCTGCGTCTGGCCTCGCTGGCCACCCTCCTGCTCGCCCCCGACTGGAAGGCCCATCTTGGCGGATTTGCTTGATGGCTGCCCCTTGGCCTGGCCGTTGTTCTTTTCGCCACTGACCTCGCGGGCGGCTTTCTCAACCTCTTTGGCGATCGAGCCTTTGTCGCGCGACGCTTGCCCGGCCTGCGTCTCCGGCGAGCCTTGCTGGCCGGGCTGCGGCTGGACCGGCCGTGGTGATTCGGCCGATGGCCTTGCGGCGGGACGGGCGAACGGGGCGTCGTAGGGGCCTCCCGCCTGCCGCAGAGGGCTCTGGCCCGTGGAATATGGATCCGGCGATTGGCCCTTTCGCGGGTCGGGGCTCGCGCCATGGCGGTTGATGTCGGAGTACCGCGTCGGGTCCAGAGGCTTTTCCGCCGAAGGCTTCAAGTCTTTAACGTAGATGAATTTGATCGGCCTGCCATTCTGGTTCGTCATCGCCTGGAGGCGCCTGACGGCTTGGTTGGCGCCCTCCGGGTGGCTCGCCGCCTGAATGTACTGGCGCCCCCCCAGCATGATGAGCGGTATGTGGAGCAAAACCGCGGCGACAAAAGAGACGCCGCGTGTCCAGCGGCCCTTTCGGAAAAGATGGGCCGCAAGACCCGCCGGGAAAGAGATGGCGCGCTTCATGAACAGGCGAAAGCTCATCCACTATGCTCCGCAACAGTCCGGGCCAGTGAAAGAAATGCCGCCCGGACAGGACCAAAATCCGTCCCCGGATGGCGGGGATGGATCCGGTTCGTAAGTAAAATATATACCTTTTCGCCTTCAGGCTCCAGCCAGACGCCGGTACCCGTGAAACCCTCGTGGCCGATGGCGTTTGGTGAAAGGGCGTTTCCCGCCGTCCATCCCGTCGTGGCGGCGGACTTCCACCCCGCCGTCCGAATCTCGCCCGTGCTGGACCGCTCAGGTTTCCACGCGAGCGCCAAAGCGCCTTGCGACAAGAATCCGCAACCTCCGAAAAAAGCTCGCGCCAGACGTGCAACACCTGGCGCCGTGGCGAAAAGCCCCGCGTGGCCCGCGGCCCCGCCCAAAAATCTTGCGTTTCCATCGTGGACCACTCCCCACAGCCCTCCATCTGGAACAACGCACGGGTTCGCGCCATTCCGGCGCGCCATTTCGGCCTCGCGCGCGCCATCCAATTCAGTGGCCGCGATCTCCTCCTTGGGTCTCAAAGGCCGAAAACAGGCCTCTTCCGGCTTGATGCCAAGAGGTTCCAAGACGCGCGCCTTGAAGAGCGCATCAAGGCCTCGCTGCAATTTCTCTTCCAACAGGAACCCAAGAAGAATGTAACCGAGGTCCGAATAGACGGTGGCCTCTCCAGCCTTCTTTCTTGGGCAGCCGCGCAACAACCACTCGCGGGACTCTTCACGGGAACGGGCGCGCGCGTAAAGCGGTGCCCACGCGGGGAAACCAGCCTCGTGGCGCAAAAGGTCGAGCATCGTGAATTGGCCTCCGCACTCCTCTGCCGGGCCATCCAAATCCACGAGCCCGTCGTCATGGGCGCGAAGAGCCAGAAGGGCCGTCGCCAGAGGTTTTGTCAATGAGGCCAGATCGAAGAGCGTCGTGGCCTTTGCCTCGTGGCGTTCAGGTTCGATGACGCCGAAGCCGGCGGCCTCCGAAAAGAGAGGCGTCGAGCTGGCCATGACAATTGCCGAGAACGAGGGCGTCGTCACGCCGAGTTGAGCGTTCAAAAAAGCCGTCAGCTTTTTGCTGTCGTTGGCGGCCATGTCACTCCTTCACTGGTTTGAAGCCTTCGCCAAGGACTTCGTGGGCTTCCGACACGACCACGAACGCTTTGGGGTCCAAGTCGGCCACGAGGCGTTTTACTGCGGCCACCTGCGAGCGGGAAACGACCGCGTAGAGGACGGGGCGCCGCTCTTGCGAATAGCCGCCCCTCGCCTCAAGGATGGTCACGCCGCGGTTCACTTCGGATAGCACCGCCTCGCGAATCTCCTCGATCTTTTCCGACACGACAAGAACGCTTCTGGCATAGCCGAGGCCCTCGACCACGGTATCAAGCACGCGGCTCGATATCGCGTTTACGATCAGCGCGTAGAGCACGGGGACGAGCCCGACCACGGGGATCGCGCACAAGAGAATCAGCGTATTGCTCCAGAGAAAGACCTGCCCGAATGGGATTCGCCGGTACTTGTAAAGAAGCTGCGCCACGATGTCGGTTCCGCCCGTGG
>JBBIMN010000063.1:0-9683 GCA_037444385.1 Acidobacteriota bacterium
CCTCGCAAGCTCGGTCGCTGATACCCCCCGGCGGCGGTTATGAGCGCGCGACTGAAGAGGGAGCACGCGAAGTTACGCCGCCGAGAGGGAGAGACCCGCCCCGGGAATCCTACGCGGCCTTGGAACACAGTGAACGGACTCTGACGCGAGCGAGGCTCCTAGGCCGCGCGTTGGATTCGAATCTCTCTCTCCGCCATAGACTCTCCCGCAAAGAATTCCTGCACAGACACCAGTTGGAGAGGGGCTCGAAGGGCGGGATATCCGTTGGCGACCGTCGCGAGCACGCGAGCGGTGAAGATAAATATGAAGCATGAATGATGAAGGATGAAGCGCGGTACTTCTTCTTTTAGTCCGTCCTTCATACTTCAACCTTGTCTTGTTCGGCCCGCCCAGGGAACCCAAAGAAGAAGCGCCAAGGCCTGAGCAAGAGAATAAAGAAGCACCGGGCACTCAGTCCTCATTGTTCAGCACTGCTTTCCCGCGAGCAAAAAGCAAACACGCGCGGCACCGCGATTCATTGGCTTGGCTTTTTGTCTCCGTTTTTTCCAGAGGCCGGGGCATTGAGCTGTTTTCTGACCCTTATCTTGCTTCCGTTCGCGTTGCCGGCGGTGACGAAGCCGGCTTTCTCGAAAAGGGAGATTGTGCCGGTCCATGAAAAGGCGGCGATGTATTGCCCGTCTTTGTTGGGTTTCGACGGATAGCCTTCCGCGATCCGAGCGCCCTTCTCCTTCATCGCTTCAAGGGCGTGCTTCAGCATCGCCCTTGCCACGCCCTTGCCCCTGTAGCCGCGGATCACGAAAAAACAGGGGAGCGCCCATACACGGGACGAATCGCCGCATTGAAGAGTGCGCGCCCGGTTCACGCGGGGGAACGAATCCCTAGGGCCGAACGTGCACCAGCCGATCGGGGTCTCGCCGTCAAATGCGATGATGCCCAGTGTAGTGCCGTTGATTATGCCGTCGCGCAATCTTTTCTTGGCGACCGCGCCCTTTACGTCGTTCCATCTCTCGCCCTTTTCTATTCGCCAGGCTTGGCACCAGCAACCGCCGCACGCGCCCGTCTTCCCGAAAAGCGCCTCGACCCGCGGCCAGAGGGACGGCTCCAGTTCCATTGTGCTGATGCGCATCTTCATTCCCCCTTCTTTGCCAACGGCCGGCTTGGCGTTTCCAAACGGAAAGCTTGCACGTGGAACCGCTTGCCGCCCGGCGCTTCCGCGATTCGCGCATCAGCCTGACGGTACCCGAGCCATTCGGCAAGCTCCCGCAGCTTCTCGGGTGGAACGAGGCGCATGAGGGGCGCGAGGGCGCCCAAGGCCGCGCATGGCGACGGAGTTATCTCCGCCACGGCGCCCGGCAATTGCAGCACCACTACGAGCGTGCCCTTGTTACAAATCATCGAACGTATCTTCGCCAACACCTTGGCCGCGTCAACGTACTCGAACAACAGGCCGGCGAAGACCAACTCGACCGGCGCGAAAGCGAACTCGTCCGTCTGAACGTCGCCGGCGAACAGCTCGAGAGCGGGAATCCTGCCGCTGAACCGGGAGAGCGCGCGCTCAATATAATTCGGGTTGATGTCAACGCCAACGGCCCGCTCCACCGTCCTCGGAATTCGCTCGAATCCGTTGCCTCCCGCGCAACCGAGCACGGCAACTGAGCGCGGCGCGTACTCATCCAGCGCTCCGCCGAAAATATCGGACAAAAGCCGCGCCTGGCCGACATAAGGCAGCGCCATGTGGGCCTCGTAATCGGCCAAGGGTATGTCGAGCCAGGGATTCCTCATGACGGTGAACCTTGTAACTCAAAGGACCTGGAGATGAATCTTGGTGTCTGTTGGCCCCAAAAGGCCCAAGGTCCATGCGATCAGGACTTGCCGTGTGTTTTGAGAAGGGCCTTCGCTTTCGATTTGTCCGACGGGTACAGATCCTTTGGGACCGCTTCCCTGCCCAATGCCTTCATAACCATGTAACGGGCGCATGCGTCGGGGGCTTGCTTGCAGTAGTTGTTTTTCATCAGCTCGGCGGTGCCGGGCATTGATGCCATCTGGTCGTTGAAGAAAATGCAACTCGCGAGCACCTCACATTCAACCATTTCTCTATCCTCCTAATGCCATAGGCAACCTAAGCGCCGAATCCCGCGGGCCTGCGCGCCCTTCCCTTCTAAGCCAAGATTGAGCCGGCCGCTCAACCGCATGGCTTCTTTTGCAAGGACCCACCAAAGGGAACGTCACCGCTCCACGTCCTGCCCTGTTTAGTATAGCACCGGTTCCCTGCGGTTGAATTCCACCGCCGCGGCTCATTGCCGCCAGGCGCCTCCAGCGCGGGAACTACGGCTTGGCAATTTGCTGAACCCACTCGATCATGCGATCCGGAAATCCCGGAGCGCTTCTGGGCCAGGAGAACTTGCCCGCGGCATCTTGCGGCAAGTTAAGGTCGTGACCGGCGAGCGGGAAGAAGATCACGTCCAGCCGCGGACCGATGGCCCCTAGGTACGCCTCGGCGATCCGCGCGGCGCTGCGGCGGGCCGGAACACGCTCGTCTTCTTCCCCGTACAACAGCAGCACCGGCACGGTGACGCGCCGCCAGAAGCTCAGAGGGTCATAGCTCGCGATTCCCCGCGAGAACGGCCAGTAGTAATCCGACGCCGGCGGGGGCGCAACCGCCCAAGGCCTGTCCCGCACCCTCTCCCACGCCGCATCCAGGTCGGAACGCGATCCCCCCTCGTACGCGGTGGCTACGAGCACGCTCAGGTAGTACTCCGCGAGCGGTTCCTCGCCAGCGGGCAAAGCACGCATATGCATTGCATTTCCGAGGCTGTACGTCTCCATCTCCGCCATTGAGACGCCTCCGGCGGCTGTCCCGACGACGAACGCGACGTGCCGGTTCTCGCTCGCCACCCAGGGCGCGATGGTGCCGCCCTGGCTGTGGCCATAGATGCCGACGTTCCCCGGAGAGATTTGCGGCCGGGACCGCAATGCCTCGACGACCGCCGACGCGTCGTGGACCAGTTCCGCGAAACCCGCCGTCCGCCAATCGCCGGCGGAGCGGCCAACGCCGCGCTTGTCGTATATCAGGGCGGCAACTCCGCGCCTCGCGAATTCATGCGCCAGGTAGCTGGAGGCCCACCGGCCCTCCGCTCCAGAGCCGTGGAGGAAGACTATTCCGGGGAACGGGCCCGTTCCGGCGGGAGACACGACCGTTCCGCTGAGCGTCACCGGCCCATCGGCGAACGTGATCTCCTCTTCCCGCACCGGCGCTTCCGTTGCCGTCGCGCGAGTGAGCGCGAACGTCCCCGAAGCCTCTCCTTCGCGAAAAGTGCCGGAGAGCGCGTCCCCACGCAGCGTGCCTTTGAAAGCCGCCGTGTTTTTGTCACCGGCGATCTCCCAGGACAACGCGGGCGCCTCGTAACTGACGCGCGTCAAGGGAACACTGGCCACGCGCAACTGCGAGGATGAGAACGATCCCCCGTATCCCGAAGCGGTTCGCGAGAAGTTCATCTCCACGGCGAGAGCCGAGCCGTCACGCACCCATTGGCCGGCCCATGCGCCGGCCGGACCTTGTTGAGCGGCCACAGGTACGCCGGCGGCCAGAACCGCCAGCAAGCTGCCGAGCACCCACGAGCGGATTCTCATTGTATAGATTTACCTCCTTAGCCGCGCCCTACTCGCCGTTCAGCATAGCGCGCATGGTCCATCACGCGGCCCTATGCCTGGCGCGGACATCATATCAACCTCGCGCTCTTGCAAGAAAGGTGGAGAGTGGAGAAAGAAGTACAACACCCCCTCTACCCCACCCTCCACTCTTCACTCTCCACCATTATCACGCTTTAACGATTCATTGTCCCGGGTCGTCAACGGTGTAGAAATAGAGCACGCTGTCTTTGAGTACGTTCGGATCGCTGAAGCTGGTCCCGCTCGTGGCACCGATCTGCTGCATCACCTGTGGGCTCGTACCGCGGAAAACGTTGTAGCTGTTTAAAGGCTGCGCGTCGGTCCAGCTCAACACCGCGTTCGGGTCCTGCTTGTTCACGATCAGCGTGAGCGTCGCGTTGGTCTTCACGTAGACGCTGTTGGCGGTTCCGCATCCGCCGCTCACGAGGTCGGCGGCGTCACCGCGAGGACGCTGTAGTTGTAGGTCGTGCCGAGGGAGAGCCCCGTATCGGTGTAGAGGGTGCTCGCGGTCTTGGCGATGGGCTGGCTGTTGCGGTAGACCTGATAGTAGGCGATGTCGGTGTACTGGTCGAAGGCCGGCAGCCACGACAGCGTGGCGCTCGTCCCCGTGACGCCGTAGGCCACCATCCCCGCGGGACAGCCGGGCGCGTAGGCGTAGTTGCAGCCGAAGGAGGTGGCGTAGTTCTGGCTGTTGGAGGCGTCGCCCACCACGAGGTAACCGAGCTTGGCGAAGGCCGCAGAAGGGAAGTAGGGATTCAATCCCGACGTGGCCTGAACGTTGCCGCCCAAGAGCGCCCCGGCAGAGCCGACCCGCTGGAACCAGACGTCAGTGATGTTGCTCCCATTACGGAGATCCTGCCAGAAGACGCCGAACTCGTAGCCGGTCCAGACGACATAGGGATACTCCTGGGTGGCAGAGTTGGAGGTCACCTGGACGGGCGATCCGGCGGGGTATCCCATGTAGCTCAGGTTCATAAAATAGATGTCGGCGTTGCCGTTGCGATTGTCGGTCCAGGCGAGGCCCTCGCCGGAAGGGAACGAACACAGGTGGGGGAAGGTGGCGTTATAGGTGCCCGGCGGGCTGACGGCGGTGTTGAAGTAGCTCAGGCTCCCATTGCCCCAGACCATCTCGCACTCGACTTCGTAGTGGGTGGCGCTCCGGTAATCCTGCCAAGCCACGATGAAGCCACCGGTCCCGTTGGTCCCGTACTGGGACCAAGCCACGCTCGGGTAGAGCTGCTCGTTGGAGGTTGCCGAGAGGGCGAGGTCGTGGGCCGCGCCGGAGTTCACGACGGCGCCCGTGGCGTCGAGCTGCGTGGCGTAAACCTGGTTGTGGCCCGAGCGGGCGTCGTACCAGACGACGCAGTAGCCCGACCCGTTGCCCGCCGTGGCGGCCTGCGGCCAGTAGGCGTTGGTCGTCGCCGTCCCGCCGTAGAAGGAGATCTTGGTGGGGCTCGAGAGGACGTTGAAGGTGGGGCCGAGCTTGGCGAAAAAAGCCTGCCAGTAAACGGTGACGCCGTTGCTGGCAATGTAGGCCACGGCGTAGTTCGTCCCGTTGAAGACGAGACTAACGGAAAAGGTGTAGTAGGAATAGGAGGACAACCCCGTGGGCGCCACGGGGGGGCCGTCGGGCGTCCCGTCGGCGAAGACCTTCTGGAGGGCGGGGCACGGCCGTCATCGGAGGCAAGACATCTCTATCGCGGAATTTCGGCCTCGTATAGGAGCTTGACAAGCGGAATCAAGAGGGACGATACTGCGTGGCGTATGGGGGCGTGACGCCCCTCATTGGCCGTGCTTTTGCCCGGTTGCGGGAACAGGTGGGAAGTGGCGGCGGGATCTCCGCTGGCATTCGGGGCAGAGACGGCCTAGAGGGCCATAATGCACAAGAAACCCTCCCGATCGCAGCGCCGGCGGCGCGGGCACACGGCTGGCGGACGCTCCCGAAAGCAATGCCATAGCTACAGGCCGGGCTGGATCGTCTCTGATGGCGCCCTGGACGAAGTTTATGCGGACAACGTCACGCGCAACACCTCGTAGTCAAACGGTGGATTGTGAGGACCACGAGGTGAACGCCCAAAGCGATCGCCTAGGCCGCAACGAACCGGGCCGCGAGCTTTTTCGCCAATGCCTCAATCAAGCCAGCCGGCGGAGGAAAAGAGCGGCACGGGGTTGGAAAGGTGGAGGAGAAAGACATGGGAAGTGCGGAACCCAAAACAATCCTCATCGCGGACGACAGCGCAACGAGCGTCATGCAGATGACCGTTCTCCTGCGGCCGATGGGATTTCATATATTGGCCGCCAACGACGGCCTGGAGGCACTCCGCCTTATCGGCCAGGAACGGCCGGATCTCGTTCTGCTCGACCTGAACATGCCGCAAATGGACGGCTACACGGTGTTGCGGCAACTGAAGGCGAACAAAGCCTCCGCCGCCATTCCCGTCATTATCATCACGACCGAAGGCAGCGAGGCCACGAAGAGATTCTGCGCCGAACAGGGTTGTCAGGGGTATATGACCAAGCCGGTCACTCTCTGCGCGCTTAACAAGATCATCACCGAGAATCTGGCCCAGCACGCCGGCATTTTGGAAGCCCCGCCCCCCGTACTGCCCTTGAAGTCGAGCCATCGGCCGAGCCAGCCGGCCGGCGCAACGGACGGTTCCGCGCAAGCGCCGGTTCTCGAATGGCACGCGTCCGGGAAGAAAAGTATGGGCTCTCAGCACATGAAGGCATCCAAACAACGCGTCACGCGCTGTAGCGAACGCCGCCCCGAACAGGAACTCATCGCTCTACGAGCCGTCGCGGCAGCCTGCATTGAGGAGATGAACGAGGACACACTCATCGAGAAGGCCACGGACATCATCTGCAAGGCGGTTTACATCACCAACTTCGGCATCATCCTCTACGACGAGAAGAGCGGTCGTTTGCACGACCACCCGTCGTGCCGCCGCCGGGAAGGTATCGCCTGCCTTCACCTGGCGTTGGGAGAGGGAATCGTTGGAACCGTGGCGAAGACGGGACGGCCCATGCGCGTTCCCGACGTCCGGCGCGAGCCTCTCTATCGCACGGGCGACACCGAGACACTCTCCGAATTGACCGTCCCTCTGCGCGTCGGCGAGCAGCTCATCGGCGTCATTAACACGGAGAACAAGGAACTGAACGCCTTTTCGGAGGCCGATGAGCACCTGCTCATGATACTTGCCGGGCAACTTGCTCCCGCCATTGCCAGGCTGCGGGCCGTCGAGGCCATCCGCGACCGCGAAGAGAGATACCGCACGCTCTACGAGAGCAACCCCTCCATCTACTTGACCATTAACGCCGTGGGCGCCGTCCTTTCGGTCAACAGGTTCGGCGCCGAACAGCTTGGTTACAAGGTAGAGGAGCTGGCCGGGCGGCCCATGGAAGAAATCGTCCACGAAAAAGACAGGGCGGAGTTCAAGGCCCGGCTGGCTTGGCGCGTGAGGGAACCTGGCCGCGTCATCCACGGTGAATTCCGTATGGTCAGGAAGGACGGCGATGCCCTGTGGGCCAGGGAGTCTGCCCACGCAATCCCCGGCGGAGACGGAACCCCGGTCCTTCTGGTGGTCTGCGAGGATATAACCGAGCAGAAGCGCGCCGAAGAGAGGTCCAAGGAGAGCGTGAAGAAACTCAAGAAGATGCTGGATGAAACCGTTCAGGCGCTGGCCAGAGTGGTCGAGGTGAAGGATCCTTACACCAGTGGCCACCAGCGGCGCGTCGCCCAGCTCGTGACCGAGATGGGGGCGGAAATGGGGCTGCCGACTTCCCAAGTGGAGAGCCTGCGGGTCTCGGGCCTGCTGCACGACATAGGCAAGGTCCACGTTCCCGCCGAGATACTGTCGAAGCCAGGGGAACTGAGCGAAGCCGAGAGGAGCCTGATCAGGACCCACAGCAAAGTAGGCTATGAACTTCTCAAGGGAGTTTCGTTCGAGGGCCCCGTCGCCAATATCGTCCTCCAGCACCACGAGCGTATGGATGGATCGGGATACCCAAACGCCATCTCGGGCGGAGACATCCTTTTGGAGGCGCGCATCCTGGGCGTTGCCGACGTCGTCGAAGCGCTCTCCAGCCACAGGCCTTACCGCCCCGCCTTCGGCCTCGAATACGCGCTGAAGGAAATCTCGGCTTTAGGCGGCACCGCTTACGATCCCGACGTGGTGAGAGCTTGCCTCAAGATGTTCAGAAAAAAACACTTCAGGTTCACCTGAAGCCCTCCGCGTCTTTCAACGAAGCGGCGCGGTGAAGAGAGCGGAGCCGAAGCCGCGGGCGAAGCGGGGAAGCTCGGGGCGCTTGCCGCCCAGCAATTCTTCGATGGTGAGGATCTTAAGCTTTGCGACGTCTCTTTCCTGGAAGATGATTTTTAAGAAAGATGCTTCTCGATAATCTGCTTTACGTACGCTGGAAGGTCCTTTTGAAGTTCCTTGGTCCGCTCACGCAAACGGTCGTACACGGCGGTCTCTTTTCCAGTCCAGATGATGTCCACGCGGCGGACAGGCTGCATTGCAATGTGGCTATAGTCTTCCGGGTAAGCCCAGTAACACTGTCGGCAGATCGCAGGATCGTGGCGCTCTTTCGAGTTGGCGCAATGTTCGCAGGACCACGATTTCGCTCGGTTTGCTGAACCACAGAGAAGCATGTATGCTGCCGGGCTCTGAGATTTGGCCTCACCCTCGCCAGCCACCTCAAAGGGTATCCGATGATCAATTTGCAAAAGCCTCTCTTCAAATTGTTCCAGATAGATCGCGCATCGGCAACCGTTCAAATCAATCAGTTTGGATTTTAGTTCCTTGGTCAGGGCAGTGCGGCCTCTCAATCTCGAAAAGCGAGCCTTCTTAGGGTCGCCGAAACGGTAAGCTGCTATGCGGCGGCCATCACGCCCCGTTACGCGGAACATTTCTATCGGAATTCCTTGTTCCTTCACATCGCGCGCGGCTCTTGGAGGGTGGTTGTAGCCATATTCATCCTTCAATTCCTCGGTAGTGATATGGCCGTACTTCAAAATGTGGTCTATTACGGTTCGAGGGCGCTTGGCCGTCACCGCCTTGCACTTCTTAATAAACTCCACTGGAAGGTTCTTGCGAGTCATCGATTGCCCTCTCTAAAACAAAGTTGCTCGCCCCGCGTATAGCGATATACAACGGGGACATGAGACAACTCGTTCGCAAGTCTTGGGGAAAGATAAAGAGATTCGATGGTTTCCTCTTCACGGCCGAGAAGCGTGGCTTGAGAAGAGCGCCCCGCGTACAATTCAATCAGAGTCAAGTTCAATTCATCGGGCAAGGTCTTGCCAAAGGTCTTGGTTCCGGTTCTACCGTCATAACTTACGAGATACCTAATACCTTTGGAATTCAGCGAGTCCAAGGTTTCCACAAACTCGCAATACTGTACGCTTTGCAGATAACGGGTATCACGATTGCCGCAAACGCCTTGGTAAGGAGGGTCCATGTACACCAAGTCGGAAAGCGTGACTTTCTTCAACGCATCCCGGTAGTTCGTGGAGGAGGTAGAGGCCTTCCTCCTAAAGCAATGCGAAACGCCGAAAACATGTCGCCGCATGATTTCCGGTCTCATGCCGAGCCGTCTGTTATCGGGGCTTTGGTTAAACTCGCCTTGGGCGTTGTATCTGACGGACCCCTTGACGCAGCGTGCCAGAAGGTAAAGAAAGAGGTCTGGGCGCCCAGTCTTATTAAATTGTTCTCTTGCCCTATTGTAGTATGAACGTGGCTCGCCGAGTTGCTCCCTCCATAAATGTTCGTAGCCCGCCGCGATCACATCGGGCTTCTCAATGATGGCTTGCCAGAGATCCATCAATGGCTTATTGAGGTCATTCAGCCTGTAGTGCTCTCCTCGCTTGCTCATGGCTGCCGCGATGCTTATCGCCGCGGAGCCGGCAAAGGGTTCATAGAGCGTTTCGAACCGGGCTGGAAAGTAGCGGAGAATTTCCGCCGCCAGGTTCCGCTTGCTGGCCTGATACGGAATGGGGTGCGGCATCGTTCTCA
>JBBIMN010000064.1:0-7914 GCA_037444385.1 Acidobacteriota bacterium
ACCGTCACGGGAGAGGGAGGCAGCGGAGGGGCGCTCGCGCGCGGCATTGGCGACAGGGTCAATATGCTGGAACACAGCATCTATTCGGTGATTTCGCCCGAAGGGTGCGCCGCCATTCTCTGGAAGGACGCCGCGCGCGCCGAAGAGGCGGCGGCGGCGTTGAAGCTGACCGCCAAAGACCTGCTGGCTTTGGGCCTCGTGGACAAGATCATTCCAGAGCCGCCTGGCGGCGCGCACGCCGATCCTGGCGAAGTTTACAAAGCGGTTGGGGACACGCTTGCTTATGATCTCGGCGAGCTTTCGAAGCTCAAGCCCGAGGAACTCTTCGAATCGCGCTACCAGAAGTTCAGGGCCTACGGGGCCTTCATAGAGCCATGACCTTTTATCACCGCCATTGCCGGTGAAAGCGGCATATCACGCGCTCTTGACTTGCGTCCCCGGCTGCTCTATCGTAGCCACCGGAGCGGGAACGAATGGGAATTTACCAGATCCAGCTCGAACACCAGTGGCGGCCTGCCTACACCTCGATTAACGACGGCGCCTTGCCGCGCCATACGCCTTGCATCGTTCTTTACGAAAACGGCGAGTGCTTCGGCGAGGTGGTGCGGGACCGCGAGGGCACTGTTCCGTGCCTGCAAGCCTTCCAGAAGCTCTCCTTCGTGAGGGTTGCCACCGGCGGAGACATAGAGCGCCGCAAAAGGCAGCGCCTCGTTGAGGCGGAAGCCTTCGCCTTTTGCCGCGAACAGGCGGACGTCCTGAAGCTGGTGATGAAGCTGGTTCGGGTGGTCTTCCTCTTTGACGAATCGAAACTTGTCTTCGTATACACCGCGGAGAACAAGGTTGATTTCCGGGAGCTGGTCAGGATACTGGCCCGCCGTTTTCAAATACGCGTCGAGATGCGGCAGATCGGCGTCCGCGACGAGGCCCGCATTCGCGGCGGCTTCGGCCACTGCGGCCAGCCACTCTGCTGCTCGCGCTTCCTAAGGCAGTTCGCTCCAGTGACTATCCGCATGGCCAAGGACCAGGGGCTCAGCCTGAATCCAGCCAAAATATCGGGGCTGTGCGGCCGCCTCATGTGCTGCCTGCGCTACGAGACGCCAGTCAGGAAAGCAGACAACCATTCCTCTGGGGATGAGTGATCTCCCCTTTGCCAGGAGCCTAAGATGCCAGACCGCAAACTCATCCGCCCAGCGCTGCGCGACTACAAGGAGAGAGACCGCCGCCGTGAAGTCCAGGAAGGCAAATCTTCTTCCGCAAGGGACGCCTATGGCGACTCGGTCCCGTCCTCGTCAGGCACCGTAGGCCCCAGGCGCAAGCAGGCCCCGCCCGAGCAGACAAACGCCGAAAACTTCTATTACCTCAAGCAGATGGGCGCCAAAACGCCCGTCATCGTGGCACTGAACGACGGCGAGGAGCTGCACGGCTGGATCGAATGGTACGACAAGGACTGCATAAAGGTCCACTGCTTCAACGAAATGAATATGCTGGTTTATAAGCACTCGATCAAGTACATCTACAAGGAGCGGCAGTCATGACTTCTCCGAGAGTCCTGGTGACGGTTGGCGATCCTGGCGGGACCGGCCCTGAAATAGTGGCGGCGCTTTTAAAGGACAAGGCGCTGCGGGAACGCGCTGACATAACCGTTTTAGGCCCCAGGCGGTCGGCCGAAAGGGTTCCCGATGGCGTGAGGTGGGACGACGTTGACCTTCCCTCGCTTTCGTTTCACCGCCGCCCGCACCCGGATAACGGCCGCGTGACGCTGCTGGCGCTCGAGGAGGCCTGCCGCCGAATGCGCGAGGGCGCCGCCGACCTTCTCGTGACGGGCCCCGTTTCAAAGGAGGCGATACGCCGCTGCGGGGTTCCGTTTACTGGCCATACCGAATACCTTGGGCGAGCCTTCGGAGCGGTGCCTTACATGGTTTTTCTCACCGGCAAAATGGTCGTGGCCCTCTTCACGACGCACCTTCCCCTTTCCGAAGTCCCGGCCGCGCTTAGCAGGGACAAACTCGTGGCTTACGTGGACGGCCTTTCGAGCGCCTGGGCACGCCAGTTCAAGACGAAGCCGCGTTTTATCGTGGCGGGGCTGAACCCGCACGCCGGGGAAGGAGGGCTGGTTGGCCGCGAGGAGCGCGACGTGATAGAGCCGGCCGTGGCCGATCTCGTGGGGAGAGGGATTGGCGTTTCGGGGCCGATTCCCGCCGACAGTCTTTTCCTCCGCGCCCCAGACCAAGGCGAGGACGTTATCGCGGTCGCGCTCTACCACGACCAGGGCATGATCCCCGCGAAGATGATGAGCCAGGGCCACGCGGTGAATTGCACACTTGGATTGCCGTTCCTGCGAACGTCACCCGACCACGGGCCGGCGTTCGACATAGCCGGTTCCGGCAAAGCCGGCACGGAGAGTTTCCGCCGCGCCATCACCGAGGGCGCCGCTCTCTGGGAGCGGGCTCGCTGATGCTGGACTTGAACCTCATCCGCGCCAATCCAGCCGAAGTCTCCCGCGGATTGGCGCGCAAAGGCGTTAGCTCGCTGGACTTAGGCGCCGTTGTAGCGTTAGACGAGGAGCGCCGAGACAATATTGCCAGAGCGGAAGCCCTAAAATCTCGCCGCAACCAGATGAGCAAGATAATCGGCGATATGAGGAAACAGGGTGGAAATCCCCGGCAACTCCAAGGAGAACTACGCCAGGAAGGCGAAGCTATTGCCGCTTTAGATGAACGAATCACCGGGATTGAAGCGGAGATTGGGGGGGGCCGTCGGCTTTTGGATTTGCGCCAAAGGCCCACGACGAATTGGGCGTGGCGCTTGGCATTCTCGACTTTGAGCGCGCCGCGAAAATTTCAGGTGCCCGTTTCGTAGTATACCGCGGCCTTGGAGCGGCTTTGGAGAGGGCACTTATAAGCTTCATGCTCGACCTTCACGCGCGCGAACACGGTTACACCGAGATTCTGCCGCCGTACCTCGTCAAGGCTCGGGCCCTTGAAGGCACCGGCAACCTGCCCAAGTTCGAGGAGGATCTTTTCAAGGTTGACGGCGGCGCTTTTTACCTTATTCCGACCGCGGAGGTCCCGGTGACGAACCTCCACCGCGACGAGATTCTAGAGGAGGAGTCGCTGCCAATTCGCTACTGCGCGTTCACCCCCTGCTTTCGGTCCGAGGCTGGCTCGTACGGCAAGGACGCGAAGGGCATGATCCGCCAACACCAGTTTCACAAGGTGGAGCTCGTAAAGTTCTCGAAGCCAGAGGAATCTTACCGTGAGCTTGAGTTGTTGACGTCCGACGCCGAATCGGTGCTTGAGGCGCTCGGACTGCACTACCGGCGCGTCACGCTTTGCGCTGGCGAGATGTCGTTCTCCTCCGCCATGACCTATGACCTGGAGGTGTGGCTCCCGTCGCAGGAGCGCTTCAGGGAGATCAGCTCGTGTTCCAACTTCGGGGACTTCCAGGCGCGGCGGGCAAACATCCGATACCGCCCGAAGGGCGGCGGCAAGCCGAAATTCGTTCACACGCTCAACGGCTCCGGCCTCGCTGTCGGGCGGACGGTCGTCGCCATCCTCGAAAACTGCCAGCAGGCCGACGGCTCAGTCGCGATCCCCGAACCACTGCGCCAGTACATGGGCGGCCTGGAGCGCATCGCTTTATCTCAACGCTGATAAATCGGATGAGAGATGAAGGATGATGGATGATGCATGTATGTAAGGTGCCTCTCATAAACCCATCAGCCTTTCAACCTTTCATGCCCTTTCCATGCTGAAACTTGCCACAGAGATGGAATGAGGAGGCCGACTCCGCGGAGTCCAGTCAACTGGTTCCATGGCGCACAGGGTCCATTAATATTAAACGGGGGCTTCCCTGTCTCATTGGCCTGCGGTTGAACGGCATGGTGGATTTGGTATTAATGCAACAGGGCCGGGCGAAATGCCCGGCCCTGTTGCATCCTGCCAGCAAGGGGTGGGCGGTCAGCCGCCCAGTTGGCTCACGTTCTTCCTGGCCTTGGCCTTGAGGCCGGCGTCCTTGGTGACCGCGATGAATTTCTTGTAGTACTCCACGGCCTTTCGGTTTTCCTTCATTTCCTGATAGGCCGTGGCCACGTGAAGCAGTGTCACGTCGTCATCTGGATCAAGAGCAGCCGCATCCTGGCCCGCCGAGACGGCTTCCTTGAATTTCTTCTCCTTGAGATCGCATGCGCAGAGGGCCTTGAGCACCGGCAACCTCTTCGAGTTATCTTTGGAAACGGCCAGCAGCGCATCGGCGGCCGGCCCGGCCTTGGCGCAATCCTCTTGAGCGAAAAGCGCTTCCACTTTGAAGAGGAGGCCCTTCTCGTCGTTAGGCCTGGCTTGAAGAATGTCGTCCGCGGTGGCGGCGCACTTGGCGTAGTCCTTCGCCTTGAAGTAGCAGAAGGCCATGTTCTGCATCATGGCTACCTTGTACGCGTCTTTCTTCGTTATCTTGAGAAATTCCTGAAATGTCTCGGCGGCGCCTGCGTAGTTCTGAAGCTTCAATTGAGACTGCGCAATCGCCAGAAGAACGTCGTCGTTGTCGGGAGAAGCGGTTTTGGCCTTTTCAAGATAGGTCAAAGCCTTAGCGGGGTCGCCGTTGTCCTGGAGCATCACGCCCACGTCGTATGCGGCGTTGTGGAAGGCCGGGTCGAGGGCGATAAGCTGGTCATACTTTTCCATCGCGTGGGGAAGGTCCTTGCGCTGTTCGTACAGGCGGCCCAAATTGAACAGGATATCCTTTTTCGTCGGATCAACCACCAGGGCCTTTTCGTAGGACTCCACTACCTTGTCCTGCTGTCCCATTTCGTTGTAAACAAAAGCCATCAGCTCGTACGGCATGGTGCTGGTAGCGTCCATTCCCGAGGCCTTATCCGCGTTGTCGAGGGCCTTGGGGTAATCCTTCAGATTGTCGTAAGCAACGGCCAGGTTGTAATAGACGCCAAAGTCGGCCTGGTTCGCCTTGATGAACTGCTCGCCAAGGGTGGCCGCTTCCTGGTACTTCTTCTGCTGGAGAAGCTCAATCATCGTGGGGCCATTTGCTTTCTCGGCCTTTTTCTTCGGCTCTTCGGCGTAAAGGGAAAGGCTCAAGAGGAGCCCGGCTACAAGAAAAACCGTTTTAATCGCGCGCATCTTCATTCCTCCCCGCTGGGGCGCTTTGCCCCGAAAGCCTCTGTATATCACGGAATTGGCTTGCGGTCAATCACATTTCAGCTTCTTTGTCACTCCGAAGTGTATCGGTGAAGTCCGTACTCCCTCATCCTGCGCCAGAGCGTAACGCGGCTCAAGCCGAGCCTTTTAGCGCTCTCGGTGATGCGCCACCTTGTCTCTTCAAGGGTGCGCAGTATCAGATCGCGTTCAAAGCTCTCAAGAGGTGCGCGAATCTGGTGAAGCTTGACCGGAGCAACCGGGGACGCTCCCTCGGTGGCCAGCGGCAGGTCCAAGGAGCGAATGACGCCGTCCTGGCAGCGTATGGCCGCGTGTTCGATGATGTTCTCCATTTCCCGTATGTTCCCAGGAAAATGGTAATTCATCAAACGGGTCATCGCCTCGGCCTCGATGCCCTCGATTCTTTTAGAGGCCAATTTGGAAGCCATCTTCTTAAGGAAGTGTTCGGCCAGAAGCGGGATGTCCTCCCTGCGCTCGCGCAACGAAGGCAGGGGAATGCTGAAGACGTTGAGGCGGTAGTAAAGGTCCTGCCTGAATGCGCCTTTTGCGATTGCCTCCGCAAGATCGCGGTTTGTCGCGGCGACAACCCTGGCGTCAACCTTCACCGTGCGGGTGGAGCCTACACGCTCGAATTCTCCCTCCTGCAACACGCGAAGGAGTTTGACCTGGGTCGTCAGCGGCGCGTCTCCTATCTCGTCCAAAAAAAGAGTGCCCTGGTCGGCAAGCTCGAATCGGCCGACCTTGTCCGATGTGGCACCGGTAAACGCGCCCTTGACATGGCCGAAAAGCTCGCTCTCGATCACCCCTTCATTCAGCGCGCCAAAATTTACTTTGACGAACGGGCGGCCTTTGCGGACGGAATTGAGGTGGATGGCGTTTGCTACTAGCTCTTTGCCGGTTCCACTCTCTCCGGTAACAAGGACGGTGCTGTCGGTCTCGGCGACCATGCGTATGAGATTGAAAACTTCGGCCATAGCCGGGTTCCTGCCGATCATTCCATTAAAGCTCTGGACGCCCTCCCTGTCCGCGCTCAGATGGATAATACGGCCAGAGTCGTTGAGTATATGGGCGCCTCCCACCAGATTGCCGGAAGCATCATGAAGCCGGATGACGTTGGTTCGGCAATACAGGCGGCGCCCGTCCTTGGTACAATACCACACGTTCAAATCGTACTGGTCTTTATCTTCTTGTATAGCTCTCGTGAGCGGACAACCGGTCTCGCATTCTGTTGACCGGGTTATGGATTTGCACTTGTGGTCCAGCGCTTCACCGGCCTCGTAGCCAAGAAGAGAGCGGGCGCGCGAGTTAATAAAAACGATGTATCTATCTCGGCTGATGATGATAACGCCGTCGTGAAGGGCTTCAAGGATCGTGATCGCGCAAGGATCTTCAATCAGATTTTTCAATCGCGTCCCTTACCGCGCCAGTCACTGTTTCAAGGCTCTGCTCCGTGCAGTGACCGAATATTTTTCCGCCCTTGGCGACCATGATATTCGGCCCATCCCCGCAAAGTCCCAAACAGGAGACGTAGGCGATCTTTACCGATTTGGCTTTGAATTCGCGGGCCCTCTGCTTCAAGATCAGGCGCAGCCGGCCGGTGTCGCCCTGCCTGGAGCAGGTGTCCCCCTTGCATACGAGCACGTAGACCCTGTCGTTGCACCGGCTTTCTTCCGCGTCGCTCACTGAGTCCACCTCATTAAACTCATCACATCAACTTATTAACTTATGAACTAGCCAGACCGCCCTCGCCAGCGCCTCCACTTGTTCAGCGCTGGTTTGGCGGCCCAGGCTGACTCGTACCGGAGAGCTCCCTTCCGGAAGCGTCGCCCTCATCCATTCTAGTACACGCGGCAGCGCTTGCCCACCCTCGTGGCAGGCGGACCCCGTTCCGACCGCGATGCCGTGTTTGTCTAACTTGTCAGCCAGCGTGCCCCCGCTTATTCCTGGCAAGGCGAAGAAGCTGGTATTGGGCAGCCGTTCCGCCGCCGCGCCGAATATCTGGGCGCCGAGAGGCAGAAGGACGCCGCTTTCAAAATCGTCACGCAGCTTCGCCAGACCGGAGAATTGAGCCAGGTTCTCTTTGGCTAGACGGCACGCCACGCCAAAACCGGCAACCAGAGGAACGGCCTCGGTGGAACTTCTGCGCCCACCCTCCTGGCCGCCGCCCGTCAACTGCGGTATCAGGGGGGCGCCCGGCCTGACGACGCAGGCGGCGATTCCCTTGGGACCGTAAAATTTGTGGGCTGCCATGGCCAGGTAATCGGGACGCGCGAAGGACCAGCACGAAGGGAGTTTGCCCATCGCCTGAACCGCGTCGGTGTGGAAAAGAGCGCCGTGTTTTCGGCACATCCGTCCGATCTCTCCAACCGGTTGCACGACGCCGGTTTCATTGTGAGCGGCCATGATGGAGACCAGGGCTACGTCACTACCCAGCAGCCGCTCAAATGCGTCGAGGTCCACGGCCCCGTCCGAAGTCACCGGCGCCTTGTCAACCTCAAAGCCCAAAGCGGACAACCGTTCGGATGCGGCTAGGACCGATGGGTGCTCGATGGCCGAAATTATCACCCGGCGGCGGCCATGGGGAGAGCCGGCGGCGGAAAGCATCGCCAAGTGGTTGGCTTCAGTGGCCGAGCCGGTGAAGATGATTTCGCCCGGTTCGCATCCAACGAGTTCAGCCCCGCGCGCGCGCGCCTCGTCCAAAAATGCCTTCGCTCTCCGTCCAGGAGCATGAAGGCTGGACGGGTTTCCG